>JAZUSV010000243.1:0-13191 GCA_045606885.1 Candidatus Gastranaerophilales bacterium
ATGGCGCTAGACGGACTTCAAGAAAGAGCAAAAGCGATTTCTGCAAACACTGTGAATGTTTTAACTCCAAATTATCAAAGAAAAGAAGTGTCTTTTGAGCAAAGCCTTCAAAATGTGATTGCGAGAGAAAATGAAAAAGAAGCAACTAAAATTCAAAATTCAATAATGTATCAAAAAAATCCGCAAGACATTTTAAAAGGGCAAAGCCCAGCGCAAATTGCCTTTATGAATAGTGCTTATGAAGAAGGATATTCTATTAACATAGATGTGGATATGTCTGATGCACAAGGACTTGATGGTAATAATGTTAATTTAGAAAAAGAAATGATGGATGAAGCAAAAAATGGTATGCAATATCAAGTTGTAGCAGCACTATTATCAAAGTCTTATGCAATGATGAATAATGTTATAAAAGGTCAAAACCAATAATTGATTTAGGAGAGAATTAGATGAGTTTCAATGTATTTGATATAGCAGCAACAGGAATGCACGCTCAACGTATTAAGATGGATACGGTGTCATCTAACATTGCAAATGTTAACACAACACGTAACGAATACGGCGAAAAGCAAGTGTACCACAAGAAACAAGTTAACTTTAAAGAAGTTGCAATGAAAAACGGATTTGGTTTTCCAAATGGAAATGTCGATGTAGCATTTGACCCTCCAAGTGAGCCATATTTGGTTGGTGGAGTTACAATGAATGAAAATTATATTGCAAAAGGGGTTATGGTTGAATCAATTACTGATGCTGACAATCCAACAAGAATAGTTTATGACCCATCTCATCCTGATGCAGATGAAAATGGTTATGTAGAGTTACCTAATGTTAATGTTGTTGAAGAAATGGTAAATATGGTAAATGCTTCACGTGCCTATGAAGCAAATATCACATTAGCTCAAACAACAAAAACAATGATACAAAGCGCACTAAATATATAGGAAATAATTTATGGCAGAAAATTTTAGCATAAATCCAAATTTTAATATGGGAAATTTTGATAACTCTATTAATGATTTTAATAAGGTTTTTTCAAATTCACTAAATCAAGCAAATTCTGCTATTGGTAATGGTCAATCTTTTGACGAAGTTTTTAATTCTATGAGTGCAAAAAATAATGTTGCACCAATTCAGGCTGGAACACAGTTTTTTGTTGGAATGGATTCAATTGCCGCACAAAAAATAGATAATTTATCTCCAACGGCTAAAATGGCGTCTGATATTGGTGCTGGGTTTAAAAATGGGTTAAATCAAGTTAGCGAAATGGGAAAAGCGGCAGAAGATGCGTTTGAAACATTTGCTTCTGGAGGAGATATAAGTGTTCATGAGGTAATGATAGCCTCTCAAAAATCTGGACTTGCAATGCAAATGGCAATCCAATTGAGAAATCAAATGTTGAATGCATATAATGAATTCAAGAATATGGGAATATAACAGGGTGGAGCCGTAAAGAAAACGGTAAAGTGTGCGAAATAAGGATTAAAACAATGCAATATAATTATGGGTTAGATATAAAAGAGTTAGAAAAAAGAACACATAAAGATTATCTTGTGACAAAAAAAATGCTTGATGTTAACGCAGTTGAATATAGTCAATTGGCACAAGGTGACAAAATTGCTCTTTCATATTTAGTTAAAGCGGCTCGCATAATTGAAAAAATTAACATGCAGTTAGATTCTCACCATAATCTACCCTTTAAAGCTTTTTTAGAAGATGAAATTAAAAAAGGTTCAAAGCAAGCAAAGCTAACAAAAATTCTTTTTGACGCTCAAAAGGGAATATTTGCGCTTGATTGTGAAACAAATTTGGTTAAATTAGCGGCAGGGCTTGAAAAAAAAGCAGGACGAGGCTTATATCCTGAAGATTTAGAAAAAGAAGAGTTTCATGCAATTTTAATTTATATGCTTCAAATTGGAAAAATTGAAGAAGTTAGAAAAATTTTAAATCAAAGAAGTGTTGTTGAAAGAGTTTCTTCTAAAGAGCTTGTCGCAATTGATTATGTTGACAAGTTTAAAGATGATTTTGCTCTTGTTGCAAAATATTTATTGAAAGCAAGTTGTGTTTCAACCAACCCTGACTTTAATGAATATCTAAGACTTCAAGCAGAAGCATTTTCTAAAGCTGATGCTATGTTAGATGCTTATGCAGATAAAAAATGGGCAACATTGCAAGATGCACCGCTTGAATTTACAATCACAAGAGAAAATTATACTGACGAAATGACCGAAACTGTTTTAGAAAACGAAGAGCTTGTTGAGCTTTTGAAAAAACACGAAATAGAAGTTATTTCAAAGGATTATTTGGGTGCTCGTGTTGGAATAGTTAACAAAGCTGGAACAGACTATATTTTAAAAGTTAAAGATTTTCTTCCGCTAATGGCAAAAAATATGCCATATTGTGATAAATATGAGCAAGTTATATCTGATGAGTCTGAAATTTCTCAAACTATGGTGGATGTTGATTTAGTTGAAGTTGCGGGAGATGTTGGTGCTTTTAGGGCAGGAATTACATTAGCCGAAAATCTTCCAAATAATGATAAGTTGTCTTTAACCATTGGTGGTGGCAGAAGAAATGTTTATCATAGACAAATCCGTTTTGTTACAAGCGAGGACGCTAAGAAAAAAATTCAAGAAAGACTTGACGCAATATTAGATAAAACTCTTCATCAATTTTATGATGATAAAATGGATCATCCTTTTACAATTGGACATGAAAATGGTCATTCTCTTGGACCAAAAGAGGGTGCTGAAGCATTGGGCAAATATAAATCAATAATCGAAGAAAATAAAGCTGATATGGTTGCGCTGTCAATGCTTGATGTTTTAAGTGAAGCGGGCTTGTATACCCAAGAAGAAAAAAATAAAATTATCGTAACTTATGCAACAGATAATATGTTAAAATCAAAGCCAACGTTATCTCAGGCACATAGAGTTCGCTCAGTTATGCAAAACTATTACTTTATCAAACACGGAGCAATTGAAATTTCGCCTAGTGGAGTATTGTTTGTAAATATCGATAAAATGATACCTACTGCTAAAAAAATGCTTGCTGAAATTGTTAAAATTCAAATGGAAGGTGATTTCAAAAAAGGCGAAAAATACGTATTAGATAATTTTGTTTGGACTGTTGAAATGGAAGAAACAAGCAAAAAATTAAAAGCTATTTCTAAACGTTTAAATGGTACGACAGAGCAAAAACTAGCTGATATGTTATATAAACAAGAATTTTAATTTGCAATTTTAATTTTGTGTTTTTTATTCCAAAGCTTATAAACAGGAAGCCCAAGGATAGTTATTACAAGTCCTGGAACTGTGTACATTGGTTTGAAAACTGTTAGTGAAATAATAATTATGCTTGCTAAAACAACAAAAGTTATTGGAATCCAATTTGGAACTTGATATACATCTTTTGTTTTTGGGTATAATTTTCTCATTTTGAAAATTCCAAAAATAGTAATTGCATAGAAAATAATTGAAGAATAAATAACGTAGTCTAAAAGTTGAGCATAATTTCCCCACATAATTAGAACACAAATCCAAAAACATTGAAGCCAAAGAGAATTTTGGGGAACTTTTGTGCGCCTGTTGATGTAAGCCAGACTTCTAAAGAATATTCTATCTTTTGCCATTTTGTAATAAACACGAGAGCCTGTTAAAATCATTCCGTTTGCGCAACCAAATGCTGAAATTGCAATAATAATTGCAATTATTTTAAGTGCTTTTGCGCCAAAAATAGTTTGCATTAATTGTGCTACAACAATATCTTCAGGCGAATTTTTGATTAAATCCAAAGGAAGATTTGTTAAATATATCATATTTAGTAAGAAATATAGTGAAATTACAAGTAAAGTTCCAACAAATAAAGCCTTTTTGATGTTTTCTTGTGGTTTTTTAATTTCTGAAGTAATAAATGTTACATTATTCCAAGTGATTGAGGCAAATAGTGCACCAACAATGCTTGTTGAAATGATTTTTAGTGTATCAAAATTCCAATTGATATGATTGTGTGCAAGGCTAAAATTAGAAACTACTGCATCAAGGTTAAAGCCAAAAAATATTCCAACAATTATAATCGCAATGATTGATATAACTTTTGTTATGGTAAAAATATTTTGAACCAAGACCCCTTCTTTAATTCCTCTTGAATTAATAAAAGTGATAATTAATACCATAAAAACCGCAAAAAGTTGTTGCACAGAAAGAGAATAATTGCCGATTTCAATTAATTTTATGCTTGAAGAAATACAAGGAAAAATTAAACCAATAAATTTAGCTAAAGCAATATTAACAGCGGCAAGTGTTCCTGTTTGAATAACCAAAAAGAGCGTCCAACCATATATGAAAGCAAGTTTTTTTGAAAATATTTTTTTTAAGTAAATATATTGACCACCTTCTGTTGGAATTGTTGAAGAAAGCTCTCCATAACTTAGTGCACCAAGCATAGTTATAAAACCTGCTAACATCCAAACAAGAATTAAAATGATTGCACTGTTTGTTTCTCTTGCAATGTGCGAAGAAACAATAAAAATTCCGCTTCCAATCATAGAACCAGCTACAATCGAAATTGCGTCTTTTAAATCTAGTGTTCTGTTAAGTTCGGACATAAGTCCATAATAGCATAAATAAATTTAACAAAACCTTATTAAGAGTATAATTTTACAAATAAAAAATATAAAAATAGAGCAATAACTATGCTTGTAATTTGGTATTTGTAAAATTTTGGAGAGAAAAGATAAAATATTGAAGCACAGCAAAGAAAGAAAAATTCAGCTTGAACATAAATATATTTTTCAAAATTTAATTTTGCACACATAGGAATAATGGTAACACTAAGCAAAGCTAAGCAAATTAGCATTACTCCGTTTATAAAATATTTTCCTTGTGTACTTAGTTTCATATTTAATTATTATCTTGAATTTTGTCCAGATTAGCAAGTGAATTTTCAATCATTTTTCTAAATTCTTGAACATGTTTTTTTGGCAAAATTACTTTGCATAAAATATCATATCTCAAAAGTCTTTTAAAAAGAGCATTTTTGTCAGGATTAGCTGAAGCTATAACAATTTTATCTTTTGTGCTGTCAATAATTCTCTCGTCTTCTTTTAATAAATATGATTTGGCTAATTTTCCGTTTAGCTCAAATATTGTTTCGTTTTTCGGAGGTAAAAGATTTTCTTCTGCTTCTTTTTCAACAATTTTAATAATTTCATCTATTTTTATTGTGGTTGCTTTATTGTTGGCGTTTTTATATTTGATTTGTAAGCCTTCGTTCCCCCAAATTATTTCAGTGGGCTTGATTTCTAGCTCTTTTCCTTGTTTTGTTATGATTTTTATATTTTCATTGTTTTCGATAATTTTGTTAAAACTAAGTACTTTTTTTCTGTACGAACTTTTAAGAATTGACATTTTATATGAATTAAATAGTTTTTTTATTTCTTGATAGTCTTTTTCGTCTGAAAAATGAATGATTTCCATAACAACTTTGTTAAATTCTAGCAATTTTGTTTTTGAAAGCATTGTGGAAGCAAGTATGGTTAAATATGTTAGAGCTTCTATTTCGTATTTTGCAAATTTTATCTTCTTTTTAAAATTTGCAAGCTCATAAATCCCTTTTTTTCTGTTGATTTCAAAACCTGCTTTTTTTAAAGAGTCCAGATGTTTATAAAAAGTTGAAGATTTGATATTTAATTTTTGTAACAGCTCGTCTCTTGATAGAGCGTCGTCATCAAGAATTTTTATGATATCAATTAAGTTATTTTTACTTGTTTTGTTTTCCATAAATTGATTTTAATTCTTCTAATTTTTCTTTGTATAGTTCTTTGATGTGACTTTCTGAAACGTAATAAATATCGGGACAGAAGTATAAAAGACGTTGTAATATGTGAAAATCATCATCAATTGGTCTTTGAATTGTTGCCAAGTTGTTTTCAATCTTTGTAATTTTTTCTTTTGTTTCTAAAGGTGCTCTTTTGTACTCTTTGTAATCGACAATATAGGTTAAAGTGTCTTTAGGAAGTTCGATGGGCACATTTTTTCTTTCAACTTTTTTAATTGAATAAATTCTATCTATTGGCAATTTTGAAAATTGTTTGCTGCCTTTAAAAACTCCATACAAATATAATCTTTCTGACCACTGTGCATTTTTTATGCTATCAGCATGAAGCGTAATTTCTTTTCCTGTACCTTGAGGAAGAATGTAGTCAATTGTGATTATGTTTTTTTCTTCGCAATGTTTTTCAAGCTCTTTAAAAAGATACCAATTAATTGTTGAATAGTATCCAAAATCAATAAAACTAATTTTTTCATCTTCATTTTTTATAAATTTTGATAATTTATAAAATAAGCGCATTGTTCTTCTTATTCTTGTTGGGTTTTTTTGTGAAATTAATAGTTTTTTGATGTCCGAAATTGTGCTTAGTTCTTTTTTGTTAAAACTCAAATGGGAGTTTGTGTTTTTTTCTAGTTCATAAATTTTTTCTTTTAAGTTGTTTGTTTTTATGTTTATTTTTATTCCGCAGTCAATTAGTTTGTTAATATAATTCGTAATTGTGCTTTTTGAAATTTGAACACCATAAGATTTTAGCGCTTCAAGCAACTGCTCTTTGTTGTAGCTTTCTTTTGAAAGAATATTTAATAAGAGTAAAAGTTTGTATGTACTCGATTTTTGCATTTTTTCCTCAAATAAATTATAGCAAAAACATTATTCGTACAAATGTAGTAATTCTTTTTAAAAATATTATCAATACTGCAAAAATAGCTATAATAAGTACATAAGGGGAGCTAACTTTACAAGAGGATTATTTATGATTGACGACAAAGAATTTATGCAATTGTTAGAACAATATGATATTGCATATAAAAAAGGAGATATTGTTAAAGGTCTTGTTGTCGGATATGATGGGGACGATGTTTTGGTTGATATCAGTGCAAAGACATCGGCAGTGTGCCCTAAAAGTGAAATTTTGTTATCTAAAGATGACAACGTTAAAAATGTTATTTTGCAAGGTGAAACCTATGATTTTGTTGTAAATTATCCGCAGGATGAAGATGGAGTTTTTTATCTTTCCCATAAAAGAGTTGCCCTTAAACAAAATCTTGAATTGTTAGAAGAAAATTTAAAAAATAATGTTACCGTTATTGGTAAAATAACTAATTTGACCAAGGGTGGAATTTTGGTTGTTGTAATGGGAATAAAAGGTTTTGTTCCTTTAAGCCAAATAAAAGTCGAAAATTATAAAGTTGGCGACGAAATTGAATTAAAAATTCTTACCCTAGACACGCTTCAAAATAATTTTATTTTATCTAATAAAAAAGTGTATGAAGAAGAAATAAATTCTGTTAAAAAAGAAACTTTGCAAAACATAGAACTAAACATGGTTGTTAAAGGAAAAGTTGTAAGGTTAACAGATTTTGGTGCTTTCGTTGATATAGGCGGAATTGATGGTTTGTTGCCGCTGTCTCAAATTTCTTGGAAGTGGATTGATAAACCTAGCGATGTTTTATCCCAAGATGAAATAATTGACGTTGAAATAATTGGAATTGACAAAGAAAAACAAAGAATTTCTTTGAGTTTGAAATCTTTAGAACAAAATCCTTGGCTGAGCGCTGATGAGGTTGTTAAAGAAAAGGAAGTTGTAAAAGGAAAAATTAGTGCGGTTAAATCTTTTGGTGTTTTTGTTGAAGTTTATCCTAAGGTAGAAGGCCTGTTGAGCAAAGCGCAAATTAAAGATTATTATAAAAAATATCAAAAAGAACCGCAGGTGGATGATGAATTTGACGTTCTAATTAAGAAGTTTGATGCAAATAGTCAAAAAATTAATCTTGAAATTGTTTAAAAGTTTTTTTGAATTGACTTAAAGAAATCAAGCTTGAATTATCAACTTCTGTTTGGCGATTTTTCATTATTTTTTCATGTGATAAATCAAGATTTTTGTCTTTGTATGTGATAGCTGATTTTGTGTTTAGCTCATCTAGCTCTAATTTTGAATATTTATTGTTTATTAAATCGGAATTAAAAGAGGCAATAGTTCCTATGATTTTTTCTTCCTTAATTGTTTTCCCTATAGTTAAACCACATTTTAAAAGAGCATTCAACACGGGTTTTGAGTGGTTATATGTGCAATAGATTGAATTTTTGTGCATTAATTTTGAAATTGATAGAATAAAATCTTCGCTCCAAAGAACACTTTGTTTGTGCGGAGCAAAACCATCATGAAAAATAATGTCGTATTTTTTATTTAAATTTGGAATAATTTTTCTAGCATCATCAATATAAAAATTAATAAAATCAGGCTTTTTAAGGTTATTAGAGATTATAGAATTTATTTTTTTGCTATATTCATATTCATCTGATTTTAAGGCTAAATTTGGGTTGATTTCAATGCAGTCAATTAGTTTTATGTTTGTAAAGTTTTCAAGAGCGCATTTTGTATTGTAGCCAATTCCATAGCAAATATCTAAAATTTTTACAGGTTCATTTTTATAATATAAAGATGGTTCAATAAACTTTTCAAAAGCTTCTTTTTTTGCACCAAATTTTGAGTGGAAAATTTCATCTAAAGCTTTGTCATACAGTCCTATTGAACCATCTTGAGTTATAAACTTTTCAATGTTTTTCATTATTTTGGTAATTTTAAGTTGTCTTCAAGTTCAAGAATTACACTTTCGCCTTTTTTGGCTTTATAGTGAAGCCCAGGAGAAACTATGCCTGAAACCAAACCAACACCACCACCAACAGAGCCACCAATTACAAGACCTGTGATTGTGTTGCCTGCAGCAACGCCGATTGCTGAACCTAGACCTGCTCCCACTCCGCCAATTGCAAGAGTGTAAGCTGCAATTTTTCCTGCTGTTTCTTTAGCGCCTTCTTGAAGATATTTTTTATCTGCTAATTGAACTGCAACAGGGATATTTGTTCCATCGGGTAATAAAATATGGGTAAATTCCATAAATACTTTTGCGTTTCTTGAAAACCATTTTGGAGTTTCTATGCAAGTAATTCTTGCAATTAAAGAAGAATTGCAAGGAATTAACATTGTTCCTTCAATAGTTTTTAAATCTTGATCAAATGAAAACTGAACATAGTCTCCTGGT
Source organism: Candidatus Gastranaerophilales bacterium (assembly GCA_045606885.1). Classification (GTDB taxonomy): domain Bacteria; phylum Cyanobacteriota; class Vampirovibrionia; order Gastranaerophilales; family Gastranaerophilaceae; genus RUG14156. The sequence goes on from JAZUSV010000243.1 coordinate 9,093, forward strand.
TTATAGTATTTAGAGTTAAAATTTTGAGCAAAATTAACAACTAAATAGTTTTCTTTTTGAATAATATTTCCAGCAGGAGTTACTTTTACAAGGTTAATTTTTGCATTTTTAACGGCTTGCATGTGCTCAATGTCATTGTCTGTGTAATCAAAAGCCATAAGCGGCAGTTGGGTATGACCTAATACTATCGCTGATAATAATGTTGTAGATAAAACTTTTTTAAGCATAAACCCTCTCAGTATCTCTTATTTATAATAACAGATTTTTTTAAAAATTTAACCCCTATTTATAAAATAATATACAATAAATTTTTGAGATATTTCTTTAAAATTGATGTTTTCAAAATAATCTAATTTTAAATTTAAATCCTTGTTTTGCTGTATATATTCATAAGTAAAACAGTGTCGCTCTATTGCGTCTTTTGCTTTCGTGTTTATATAGTCTGGATAAACAAAAGCGCATTTTATAGCGTCGTTATTTTTATATATTATTTTACCATTTTCAATTTTGTATGTTTCTTCAATGTCTTTTGGGTTAAAAATGTTATCTGATTGTGTTTCGTTATCAAGAATAATTAAATCAAAGCTTTTAAGCTTTTCTTTATTGATATTTCCTGCTGCAAAGAAAACAACGTTATATCCTTCATATTCTAGTTTTTTTAAGTACAGTGCTGGAGTTGCAAGGGTTTTTATGTAGGCTATATTTTTTTTGTCGGAATATTTTTCTTTTATTGTTTTATATAGTTTTGAAGAAATTTCTGAAGTTCGAACAACTTTTTTTTCAAAGCAGTCGTTTTCAAATTTATTCAAATTAAATTTTGCATTTTTTAAACCAACAAATGCGTTGATAAAGGGCATTCTTGCATTATGAAGAGGTATCAAAAGCATATAAAACACGCTAAAAAAGACAATTAGCGGTTTTAGGAGAGATTTTTTCTTGTATGTAAAAATAAGAACTATGGCGCTCAAACAAACAAAAGCAACAATAAAGCGAATTGAATAAACCATATAAGCAGTTGCTCTTGCAAGGAATAAAACATTGATTATAAAAGCAATTGCAAGAATAAAACAAAGAATTGTTCTTTTGTTTTTGTTCAAAAAGAAATTTATAATAGCTTTGAAAAGTGAAGGAATAAAAACCAAAAAGCCCAATATTCCAAAGCCTATTCTTTGTTCATCGGTAAAAATATTTACAATATCTTGTTTTACATTGCATCCAATGCTTGCATCTATGTTGATTAAGTTAAAAAATTGATTTTTGATGTTTAAAATTTCATTGTTTAAATAAAAGCCCCATTTGAACCCCGTGAAATCAAGGCTTTGGAATGCAAAATGTATCAAATTTGCGATATACCCTTTAAATCCACCCCAAAATTTGTGTCCAATATAAGCCGCTTGGTTTGCAAAGGGATTGCCAAAGTGTATGAAGTTTAAAATATAATTATAGCTTGAAAAAATTAAAAAATTTATAAAAAGTTGTAATGAAAAATGAATAAGTTTTTTATAGTTTACTTTTTTTGTGATTAATTTTTCATAAAGAAACAACACAATAAAAAAGCCAAATAAAGAAATAAACCCTGTGCTTTTTACACCAAGAGCTAAACTAAGTGCAAGGGATGAAAAATATAATTTATTTTTTATAAATAATGCAAAAGCAGAAATTAATAATGCGCCAACTACAATGTCGGTTTGCATGCTTTGCGCTTGAATTATAATAGCACTTAACGATGAAAATAAAAATAGCGCATATAATCTTTTTCGAAATGAGAATTTAAACTCTTCAAAAACACTCCATAATGAACAAATAGAGAGAATATATGCAAAATAAGATAAAATTCCGTATCCGTGGAAATTCTTTTTGAATAATAATAACCAAGAATAAAATATTTCAGAATTTATTGGCATAATTAAAGCTCGAATGTCGTTTGTTTCAAAGTGCGCCAATGAGCCTTGTTTAACAAATTCAAATGCTCTAATAAAGTGATATGTTTGACTATCAGGCTCAATTGCTGGCATGATAAGAGCAAAAATCAACGTGGTTAATAACATTGAAACGAATGCAATTGACATAATAAGCAAACTTTTATCGAGCACAAGAGCATTTTTTAATCTTTTAAAATCAAAATTTATTTTTAAAAATGTTGAATTTTTATATTTAAAAAATGCAGTTGTGATTAATAAATTTAAAAATGAAAAAATAAAAGCGTTTAATTCTTTTATTGCGCCAAACAAAGAAAGGACTTCTATGTTTAAAATAATGAGTGCAAAAAAAGCAATAAAAATAATTAAGAAATTGCCAAAAATTGAAGCAATTAAATAGCTTGATAATAAATTAAAAATTATCGCTAAAAAAAACATACTTTAATTTTACAAAAGAGATTAAAATATGTACAGAAAAAAAATGAGCCTTTTGGGCTCATTTTATCCTATAACCGGTGCAACAAATGTTCTTGTTGCAAGTTCTTTATCTAGTGCGTATAAGCCGCTTTTGTCGTCGCCAATCATTTCCAATTGAGCTAAAACACCGCCGACATTTGCCTCTTCTTCAACTTGTTCTTTTAAATACCAATTTAAGAAAATTGTTGCTGCTCTGTCTCGTTCTTCTTCTGCTACATCCATTAGAGCATTAATTCTTGAGGTTACATATTCTTCGTGTTTTAATACTGCTTTAAATACATCTAGCGGAGATGTCCAGCTGTTTTCAGGTTTATCAATTGGGTGTAGCTCAACTTTGCCACCACGTTCAATTACATAGTCAAACATTCCCATTGCATGAGCGTGTTCTTCTTGAACTTGTACATCCATCCAAGTTGCAAAACCGTTTAGGTTCAAGTTTAAAAAATATGCTTTCATGGAAAGATATAAATATTCAGAAAATAATTCTTTGTTAATTTGGTCGCAAAAAGCGTTTTGCATTTTTTCACTAATCATTATTTTTCTCCTTTTTGTTGTGTATTACTGAGCAAATAAATGCTCCGATTATAAATACAAGTCCGATTAGACCTGTGATTATTTCTGATACTTCATAGAATGATGAAATAAACATAATTAAAGCTAAAGCCCCAATAGCGTAATGTGCGCCGTGTTCTAGATAAATATATTCTTGAAGAGTTTTCTTTTCAACTAACATAATTGTTAGAGAACGAACAAACATAGCGCCAATTGATAAACCAATTGCGATAATTAAAATATCTTTGCTAAGAGCAAATGCTCCCAAAACGCCGTCTAGCGAAAAAGAAGCGTCGATTAATTCTAAATACATAAAATTAATAAAACAAGAATTTGCAAAGTTGAAACGAGGCGAACAGTTTGCAATTGCCTGTTTTTTATCTGCGTGGGCTTCAAGAGCAGATGAAATTCCATCAACAAGAAGGTAAATAATTATCCCCCAAATTCCAGCAACAAGTACGTCGTGCTTATATTCAGCAGCTACATAATTGTGTGAAATAAAAAGCATAATTAAAGTTAAAACAACGTTTAGCCCTCGAATAGCGCCACAAGCTGATAGTTTTTCTTCTAAAAGCTTAAACCAATGGGTTTCTTTTTTGCAATTCATAAAGAAAGTTAAGAACAAAAGCATTAAAAATGTTGCGCCAAAGGTGATTATTGGTGGGTGGGAAATGTGTAGATAATGCGCATATTTGTCTGGGTCGTTCAATGCCATTTGAATAACATCAATAAAGCCTAAGTGTGCAAAAATTGCTACAACTGCGATTGGGAAAACAAGTCGCATACCAAACACAGCAATCCAAATACCCCAAGTTAAAAATCTTTTTTGCCAAATTGGGCTCATTTTTTCAAGCTTTGCAGCATTAACCACGGCATTATCAAAAGATAAACTTACTTCTAAAATACTCAAAACTAAAACAATGAATAATGTTGCCCATTCAGCTCCTGGATGCATGTGGTGCGTCCACAAATATGCGGCTAAAAAGCCAAAAAATGTAAAAATATAAGAACCTGTAAAATATTTCATAAAAACTCCTTTTAGTTTATTTTACATTTTATATGGAAAATTGAAAATACAAAAATCATATTAAAAGCACCCAAGTGGGTGCTTTTTTATCCTGCTAAATATTGCAATGTTGTAAAGTAACCAT
>JAZUSV010000244.1:0-2975 GCA_045606885.1 Candidatus Gastranaerophilales bacterium
AAAACCAAGCATACAACCAATAATTGCAAATAAAATACAAGTTAGAGGGTGCAAATATCTTTGGTATAATTTTGCCTTAAAATAACGATATTCATCAGAGAAATTCGCTCTTTTTAAAAGTTTTGTGTATTTTGAAATTTGATGATTTGTGAAAACCCTTTCTTTTCTTGTGTTATTTAACATCAAATCAAAAACTTCTTGGGCTTGGTTGCCTTGTGTTAAAATTGGATATTTTTCTTGATGTGAAACTTTTTTGTAAATTCCATCTTCGTCAATGTCATATATTAGAGTGTTTTCCAACATCCAGCAGTCTTTTTGTTTTTTTGCTAATGGTGCAAAAATAATGCTTTTGAACATTGTAGCGTCGCTATATTGCCCATGCCCAAAGTTCATAACGGTAATGTTATAAATTTCGCTAGGTGTAAAGTTTGAAACAATTATGTTTTGTTTAGGTGTTTTGTCTGGATTTTCAACAATGTATACAAAATGGCTTCCACCGCCTTTTGATTCTCCTAACTTTTGAGAGGCAAGAGGAACAAGTTTGTCGTTTACGCCATAGCAAAAGAAAGATAAAACAACGCCAAGAATAATAACAGGCGCCATTATTCGATTAAAAGAAAGCCCAATTCCTCTTAAAATTGATAGTTCAGAATTTTTTGATAATCTGTCAAAAGTGAAAATTGAACCCAACAAAATTCCAACAGGAATAGCTTTTGCTAATACTTTTGGAATTTCTAATATTAAAACTTTAAGTCCATATATTGGGGTATAGGTATCTCTTAAAATCTTTTTAATAATTTTGAACAAAGTTTCAGGGGCAATCCATACAATGATAAATAGAATTAAGCAAACTAAGGTTGCACCTAAAACTTGAGATAAAATAAACTTGTCCAAAAGAGTTATTTTAGGATTAAATTTAAAATTTTTAATTTTAGAGATAACATTTTGCATATTACAGTACGAAATCTTTTCCTAAATAAAATTCTTTTGCTACAGGGTCAACTGCTACATCTGTGCTTTTTCCAGAGATTTTAATTTTACCATCAAAAATTACGTTTGCTCTATCTGTAATTGATAGCGTTGCTTTTGGGTTGTGGTCTGTGATTAAAATTCCGATATTTTTTTCTTTAGCTAGTTTGTATATATTTTCTTTAATTTCACCAATTGCAATTGGGTCAATCCCTGTAAAAGGTTCATCAAGAAGGATAAACGAAGGGGTTGCTGCGAGTGCTCTAGCGATTTCTACTCTTCTTCTTTCGCCTCCTGATAGCGCTACAGACGGCGCTGTTCTTAATTTTGCGACACCAAATTCTGTTAATAAGTTTTCCAACAACTCGTCTTTTTGTTCTTGGTTTAATTTGTCATTCATTTCAAGAACAAGTTTTAAATTGTCTTCAACGTTTAATTTTCTAAAAATAGAGGTTTCTTGCGGAAGGTAGCCAATTCCAAGCTTAGCTCTTTCATTCATCGGCATTTGAGTAACGTCGATAATGTTTCCGTTGTCTTCTTCAAGTAAAACCTGTCCTTTGTTTGCTCGAACAAGTCCAACTACCATATAAAAAGTTGTAGTTTTTCCAGCGCCATTGGGTCCTAAAAGTCCAACAACTTCGCCTTTGTTGACATCAAACGAAACATCGTTTACAACAGAGCGGTCACCATATATTTTAACAAGATTTTTAGCTATAATTCTCATACTTTTCTCTCTTTTTATTAAATTATAGTATAAAAATGGATTATTTGTGGACTTTAATTAAAAAATCACTGCCTTTTAAAATGAAAAATTTGTCATTATTTTCAATGATTGTGTAAGGTTTTAGTTTTTTATATTTTTCGCTTATTTCTAAAAATTCAAAATTTGGAATTTTAACATATCGTCGAGCAATTTTTACATAAGGAATTGCCCAAGGGTGTAGTGCCCTTAAGTGTCTGTAGACGTCTTTTTGGGGTTTGCTTAAATCCACAATAACTTCTTTTTCTGAAATTTGCGGTTCATAGCTTGCAAATTCTTCATTTTGTTTGATTGGTTGAATTTGGTTTTTATCGTATAAATTTAAAAAATCTCTTACCATTCCACGAGCAAGACGGGTTGTTTTGTCTTTTAGGGTTTCACCTGTTTCGTTTTCGTCGATTACAATTGCTTCTTGTAGAATTATGTCTCCTCTGTCAAATTTTTCGTTCATATAATGAATTGAAAGACCTGTTAAGGTTTGATTTAGATATATTGACCAAAAATATGGGTTTGCACCTCTGTTTTTAGGTAAAAGTGCAGGATGAAAATTAACACAGGTGATTAATTCTAAAATATTTCTTTTAAATTTTTCACCCCAAGAACCAACGATTATCACATCTGGGTTTAGTTTTATAATTTCGTTTTGAAATTTTTTAGAATTTACGCTGTTTCCTTTTATATCGTATAGTTTTTTGGATTTAATTATTGTGTAATCTTTGCTTGGGTTGAAAATATCTTTAAAAAATAGTCCGAATTTAGAGTGTAGGCGTCTGTCATTTCGAAAAACTCCAAGAATTTCATGTCCTGATGATTCTATTCCTTCGATTAGCGAATAGAGCATTTGACCGTAACCAACTAAAACAACTTTTGCCATATTTTTATTATACAACAGTTAATATTATTTTAAGTTTTTTTCAATGTATATAATTAATTCATTGTATTCATCAAGTGCAATATTAAAATGTAAACATATAATTTTTAGTTTGTCCGATATTTGTTTTATAATGTTTACTTGTTGCCTGAATATTGGCGGATAGTTAGAAATGTTTTTTATACTATCGTTAATCGCTTGAAATAAAATTTCAAATCTAAAATATGGAAAAGTAAGTTTGATGAATATTTTTTTAAAATTTTTGTGTAAGTAATTGTAAATTTCGCTGTTTTTATTTTTAGTATTTCTTAATTTTTTTATTTCTAATTTTATTGAATTATTTATTTTTTTATTTAATTCTTTTACTGATGTCAT
>JAZUSV010000245.1:0-1642 GCA_045606885.1 Candidatus Gastranaerophilales bacterium
AATCAAACATACATTTTGTCCAGGAGAAACTTGGTTAACAGAAACAACTTCATCACCTTCAGCAAGAGCTATACCCTTAACACCACCAGAAATTCTTCCTTGAATTGGAACATCAGCTTTTGAAGCATTTAACCCCATACCATTTTTTGTGACAAACAACATAGATGTATCAGGTTTGTCAATTTCGATAGACAAAACTTCATCACCTTCTTTAAGCTTAATTGCTTGATAAGAAGATTTTGCTAACGAATATTCACTAAGCGAAGTCTTTTTGATTAAACCTTCTTTTGTAAAGAACAATAAGTTTGCATCTTTATTTTCAGCATCTTCCTCAAAGATTGCAATTGGTTTTTCGTTAGGTTTTTCACCTCGAACAAGTTTTGCAAATTCAATACCCTTTTCTTTCCACTTTGAAATAGTAAGCCCATTTGCATCAATCTTAAACACATTACCAATGTTTGTGAACACCAAAATATTGCTACTTGATTTTGTTTTAAGCAAACAAGTATGTGCTTCTGCAAGTCTTGACTTATCTGTCCAAAGTTTGCTTGAACCTGAAACTGTTGAAGGAAGCATCGCTTTTATAAATCCATTTGCTGAAAGTGAAACAATAATGTTTTGATTCGATTTTTGCATAAGAGATTCAGAATCAGACACCTTGAATTTTTCAACATTTTCAATAACAACACTCTTTCTTGGATTTTTAAATTTCTTTTTAATTTCAAGCATTTCAGATTTAATGATATCAAATTGAAGTTGTCTTGAATTTAAAATAGCAGTAAGTTTTGCAATAAGTGCTTGAACTTCTTTAAGTTCTTGTTCAAGTTTATAAATTTCAAGTGAAGTAAGTCTAGCAAGACGCATATCTAAAATAGCTTGCGCTTGTCTATCAGAAAGATTAAATCTTTCCATCAATCTTCTCTTTGCTTCTGATGTGTCTTCTGATGTTTTGATAATTTTAACAACTTCATCAATATTTCTAACAGCAACAATCAAGCCAAGCAAAATATGTTCTCTTTCTTTTGCGATATCAAGTTCATATTTTGTTCTTCTATAAATAACATCTCTTTGGTAGTTAATGTAATATGACAAAATATCCAACAAGCCCATAAGTTGTGGTCTGCCATCAGCAATCGCAACCATATTGATACCATAAGAAATTTGCATATCTGTTTCTTTGAATAAAATTTCCAAAACTTTGTTAACATCTGAATCTTTTTTAAGTCTAACAACAGCTCTCATACCAGACCTGTCTGACTCGTCCAAAATTTCAGTTATGCATGACAAATCATATTTTTTGCTATCACGAACTTCCAAAATTCTTTGCAAAAGTTTTGCTTTGTTAACTTGATAAGGAAGTTCAGTAATAACAATATTTTGCTTTTCACCTTTCTTTCCTTCAATATGAACTTTTGCACGAATTCCAATCTTTCCTTTTCCGGTTTCATAAGCATTTCTAAGCTCATCTCCACCAATGATATAACCACCTGTTGGAAAATCTGGACCTGGAATAATTTTCATCATTTCTTCAAGTGTGATGTCACGATTATCAATCATAGCAATCGCACCAGAAATAACTTCACCAAGGTTATGTGTTGGAATATTTGTTGCAAGACCAATCGCAATACCATTTGCACCATTA
>JAZUSV010000246.1:0-2664 GCA_045606885.1 Candidatus Gastranaerophilales bacterium
GATAAAATGAATTACATATTTGTTTTTCTAATATTAATTTCATTCATTTGCGCCATTATTAACGGCACTATGGCACAAGTTATGGATGCAATTTTGAAATCAAGTCAAAAAGCAGTTGAAATCTCTATTGGCTTAATTGGCATTATGGCGTTTTGGCTTGGAATAGTTAACATTGCAAAAAATTCTGGTTTAATGGAGCATTTTTCAAAAATTATCAAAAAACCGTTACTAAAAATATTTCCTGATTTAAAAGAAAACAAAGAAGCAATGAGCAATATTGCGCTAAACATAAGTGCAAACGCTCTCGGCTTAATGAATGCAGCAACTCCATTCGGTATTAAGGCGATGGAAGAAATGCAAGAAAAAAACAATAATAAAGAACATGCAACAAATTCAATGTGCACCTTTCTTGCAATCAACACGGCAGGTTTTCAAATTGTACCAGCAGTAGTAATCGCAATTTTAAGCGCAAATGGGATGGAAAATCCGACACAAATCATTGTTCCAACATTCATTGTAACAACAATTGCTTTTTGTTCAGCTTTAATTTTTTCAAAATTATTAGAAAGGGTATTTAAATGATAAATTTTTTAAACACTCTTTCAATTTATATTCTTCCGCTCATAATTTCGATAATTCTAATTTATGCACTAATTAAAAAAACGCCAGCATACGAAGATTTTACACAAGGAGCAAGTAGTGGTTTTCAAATTGCAATCAAAATTATTCCATATTTAATTGCAATAATGGTATGCACTGCAGCCCTAAGAGCGAGCGGCGCAATAGAAATTCTGCAAAATTTATTGGCGCCAATTTTTAACTTTTTTAAAATTCCGCTAGAAACTGCTATCATAATGTTAACTCGCTCTTTGTCAGGCTCCGCAACATTAGGAGTATTAGCTGACATTATAAATCAAACAGGCGTAAATTCTTATGCAACAAAACTTGCAGCGGTTATCACAGGAAGTAGCGAAACAACTTTTTATGTGGCAAGCGTATATTTTGGGGCAGTTGGAATTAAAAAATTTAGACATGCGCTATTGGCTGGAATTTTGGCCGATATTGTAGGACTAGTTGCTGCCATTTGGATTTGTTCAATATTTTTTAAATAAAAAACCCTCGAATTAACGAGGGTTTTATTATTAATCAACTTTCTTTTCTATGATTATCTTTTCATCTCGATAATCCATCAAAAGTTTATCATTTGCTTTGTAGTTTCCTGACAAGATTTCTTCAGCAAGAACATCTTCAACTTTCTTTTGAATTACACGTCTTAAAGGACGAGCACCGTACGCTTCAGAATATCCTTCCTTAGCTAAATAGTCTTTAGCAGCATCAGTCACATCAATTGTTAAATCTCTTTCACCAAGACGTTTAAACAAATCTTTTAACATCAAGTCAACAATTTCTCTAATTTCTTCTTGGTTCAAGTGAGCAAATACAATTATGTCATCTACCCTGTTTAAAAATTCAGGTCTAAAGGCTTTTTTAAGCTCTTCGTGTACTGTGTCTTTAAGTTTTTCATATCTGTCTTTTTTATCATCACCAGATACGGAGAAACCTAATTTTTGAGTATTTGTTATCATCGAAGCGCCAACATTTGATGTCATGATGATAATTGTATTTTTGAAATTAATATGACGTCCTTTTGAATCGGTCAAACGGCCATCATCAAGAATTTGCAACATAATATTGAAGGTATCAGGATGTGCTTTTTCAATTTCATCAAAAAGAACAACACTATATGGTTTCTTTCTAATGATTTCACACATATTTCCGCCATCATCGTAACCAACATAGCCTGGAGGAGAACCGATTAGCTTAGAAGTTGCATGTTTTTCCATAAATTCCGACATGTCAATTCTAACCATGTTATCTTCAGAACCAAATACCGCTTCGGCTAACGCTTTAGCTAATTCTGTTTTACCAACACCTGTTGGACCACAGAATATAAAACTTCCAATTGGTCTGTTTGGTGCTTTTAAGCCAACACGTGCACGTCTGATTGATTTAGATAATGAAACAACAGCGTCGCTTTGACCAATAACCCGATTATGAAGAGTTTCTTCCAATTTTAATAATCTTTCAGATTCAGCTTCAGTAATTTTAGTAACAGGAATTCCTGTAATTGTTGCGATTACTTGAGCCACTTCTTCAACCCCAACAGTTGGTTTGTTTTCATCTTGAGTTGCTCTCCACTGTTCTGAAATTTCGTGAATTTTTTCTTTTAAATTAGCTTCATCATCTCTTAAATCTGACGCCCTTTCAAATTCTTGATTTCTAATTGCATCTTCTTTTTCCTTGATGATTGCTTTTAATTCTCTATCAAGCTCTTTACCTTCAGGAGGCAGTGCTGATACGTTTAGACGAACTTTTGAAGCAGCCTCATCTATAATATCAATTGCTTTATCTGGTAAAAATCTTTCTGTTATAAATTTTGAAGAAAGTTCAGTTGCAGCAACAATTGCTTCATCTGAAATTATTAATTTATGGTGGTCTTCATATTTTTGTTTAAGACCTTTAATAATTTCAATTGTTTCTTCAATTGATGGTTGATCAACAATTACTGTTTGAAAACGTCTTTCTAATGCTGAATCTTTTTCAATATATTTTCTATATTCATCTAGCGTTGTTGCACCGATTACTTGAATTTCGCCACGAGAT
>JAZUSV010000247.1:0-3055 GCA_045606885.1 Candidatus Gastranaerophilales bacterium
ATCACTTCTGCTCGATATGGAAATTTAAATTCAAAATGTGAAGATGGAATTGACGCTCTTACAATTCAACTTTCAAGAAACACAAATGCACTATTGGAAAGTATTAAAGATAGAGATGCGATGATTAGCGAATATCTCGCAAAAGAAAAACAAACCCAAAATATAAAGCAAGACTTCATCTCATCATTAGCGCACGATTTAAAAGTGCCTATTATTGCTCAAGATAACACATACGACCTATTTTTAAACGGAAATTTAGGCGATTTATCAGATATGCAAAAATCAGCAATTAAAAATTTAAAAATTTCAAACAATGACTTAAAAAATTTAGTTGCAGATTTACTTGATGCGCACAAACTTGACAGACAAGAGCTTGAAATTAATATAACCAATGTAAATTTAAACAGTTTAATTCAAGAGGTAATCAATCAAAACCAAAGCATTTTAACCATCAAAAATAAAGAAATTATATTCAATAACCACGAAAATATTGATTATCAACTTGATAGCTTTTTAATCAAAAGAGTGTTAAACAATTTAATTTCAAACGCTATTTTTTACGGCAAAAACACAAAATACATAACAATTGATTTATTTAAATCTCCTTTTGATACAATAATTTCCGTTAAAGATGAAGGCGATGGAATTAAAGAAGAAGATATAAACTCCATATTTTCAAAATATTACTCAAGCGCAAAAAAATATTCAAACATTGGAGTTGGCTTAGGTTTATATATTGCAAACAAAATTATCCTTCATCACAACGGAAGAATTGAAGCTAAAAACAACAAGGATAAAGGTGCTTGCTTTAGTATTGTCCTTCCTAATAAAAACTGATAATATTTAACCATGCAAGAAATCGCCACAGAAACAATTTCGCAACACATTTCAGATTATCTTAATTATCTTGAAATAGAAAAGGGGTTGTCTAAAAATACAATTTTAGCTTACGAAAGCGATTTAGTTGCTCTTTTTGATTATTTTTTTGAACAACAAATTGAAGATTTAGAAAATATTAAAAGAAAAGATTTTTCTTCATACACAAAATTTCTTGCAAAAAACGAATTAAACCCTTCAACAATCACAAGAAAAATTGCCTCTATTAAAGGCTTTTTTAAATATCTTTGTCACAAAAGAATTATAAAAACAAATCCAACTATATCTATAAATTCACCAAAATTACCAAAAAGATTACCCAAGGTTTTAAATATATTAGAAATTGAAAAAATCATAAAGCAAAATTTAAACGAAAAAGATTATGCAATTGTTGAGCTTTTATATTCAGCAGGAGTTAGGGTAAGTGAGCTAACAGAGCTTGAGCTGAAAAATATTGACTTAGCTCAAAAAGTAATCAAGGTTTTTGGCAAAGGCTCAAAAGAAAGAATTATTCCAATAGGGGCAAAATGCGTTCAGTCAATTAAAAATTATCTTAAAAAAAGAGAGTTAATTGCTCTTAAATATAACTCAAAACCCTATCTTTTTTTAGAAGAAAACGGTAAAAAAACAACTAGACAAAAAGTATACAAAATTATTCACGAACTTGGAAAATCAATAGATAAAAACATTTCTCCACACACAATACGCCACTCTTTTGCAACACACCTGTTAGAAAACGGTGCCGATTTAAGAGTTGTTCAAGAATTATTAGGACATTCAAGCATTGTAACAACACAACTTTATACGCATATATCCAAAAAAACTCTTAGGGAAATTTATTTTAGTATTAATAAATAATTTAAGTGTTAAAATCAAATTATGACTATAGATTGGCAAAAAGAAGATTTAAATCATATTTGGCACCCTTGTTCTCAAATGAAAGACTACGAAGAACTTCCGCCAATTGTAATTGAGCGTGGCGAAGGAATAAATCTATATGATATCAACGGAAAATGCTATAAAGATGTTGTATCTTCTTGGTGGTGCAATTTATTAGGTCACTGTAATCCAATAATTTCAAAACGCCTAAAAGAGCAAACAGATAAACTTGAACACGTTATTTTTGCCAATTTCTCACATAAGCCAATAATTGAACTTTGTATGAGATTAAAAAACCTGCTTCCGCAAGGTCTTGCCAAATTTAATTTTGCAGATAATGGTTCAAGCTCTATTGAAATGGCAATGAAAATAAGTTTTCAATATTTTCAACAAATCGGAAAACCAGAAAAAAGGCGTTTTATGGCACTAACAGACGCTTACCACGGTGAAACAATTTCAGCTTTATCCATTGGTGATTGCGATTTATATACAAAAATCTACAAACCAATTTTAATGGATGTAGTTAGAATTCAAGCTCCTGATTGTTATAGATGCCCATTCAGTAAAAATCGAGATAATTGCGAGTGCGAATGTTTCTGTTCTTGCGAAAAACAATTTGAAAAATACGGCAAAGAAACTGCAGCAATTTTAGTTGAGCCACTTTTACAAGGAAGTGCTGGAATGAAAATATATCCACCACTTTACCTCAAAAAATTGCGAGAAATTTGTGATAAATATAATGTTCATTTGATTTTAGATGAAATTGCAACAGGTTTTTTAAGAACAGGTCGCATGTTTGCATGCAACCATGCTGATATATCACCTGATATTATGTGTGTTTCAAAAGGTTTAACAGGTGGCTATATGCCAATGGCAATAGCTATCACAACCAATGAAATATACAACGCTTTTTACGATGACTATAATACTTACAAAGCTTTTATGCATTCTCACACTTATAGCGGAAATCCGCTTGGCGCAAGTTGCGCTTTAGGCGTTTTAGATATATTAGAATCTGGAAAAATTCAAGAAGAACTAAAAGAAAAAACACCTTATTTTAACAATTTGATTAAAGAAAAATTTTTAAACCATAAAAATGTTGGCGAAGTTCGCTCTATTGGCTTGATTAATGCAATTGAACTTGTAAAAAACAAAACCACAAAAGAAAGTTTTTCTTCAAATTTAAGAATTGGTTATCAAATATACAAAAAAGCTCTTAAAAAAGGGGTTTTATTAAGACCTTTAGGAAATGTAATTTATTTCAATCCACCTTTAATAATTGATAAATTTGATATGGATT
>JAZUSV010000248.1:0-4336 GCA_045606885.1 Candidatus Gastranaerophilales bacterium
CATAGTTTCTTGTCCTTTCTTTTTCCGTTTTTATCCTGTCCCCTTGGCTTTGGGCTGGCTAAAATGCCATTTGGAAATAATTTACGGAAAGGTAATCTAATAACACAATAATCTTATTTCAAACATATTTCAAAAGCAAGATTGAAAACATATAAATATTAACAAACACAAACGTTTGACATTTTGTTAGGTTTACCTTACAATAAAATAAATTCGTAAGGGAAGCCTAACAATGATAACATCAAGCCTAGAGGATTATTTAGAATTTATACATAACTCAATTAAGCAAAACAACGCTTTAAAAGCTATTGATATTGCAAATAATTTTAACGTATCTCGTGCATCTGTTTCAGAAGCTTTAATTCGACTTGCAGACTTAGATTTAATTGTCTACGAAGGAAGAAAAGGGATTAAAATCACCCAAAAAGGAATAGAACAAGCTAAAAAAACAGCCAAAAAACATAAAATTCTTTGTGATTTTTTTGTAAAAATTTTAAATACAGAGAAACACATTGCAAACAAAAACGCTTGCAAAATCGAACATGTTATAGATGATGAATTAATTAAAAAAATAGATTTATACACAAAAAGCCATGAATAATTTAAAAGTATTTGGAAAATTTTTAGACCAGCCAATTTTAATATCTAAATTAAACAAAGCAATGCCAGCCGCTATGGGTATCGGCGGGAGCTTATTGCTTGCAAATAGTGCAATAGACTCTTTTAAAAAAACAAAAGATAAAGACCATGCTAAAAAAGAAATCTTAAAAAAAGGCATAGTAATGGCAAGCGCAATTGCAAGCGCTCTAATAGCCCCAAAAATCGCATCAAAAATCGTAAAAAGAGAACCGATTGAAACATTTGAAATCGTTGCAAAAAACAACCAAAAGCTAATTGATGAATTTTTAAGCAAAAGCAAAATTGAAGACAATATCGAGCCAATTTTAAATAAGGCAAAAAATGAAGTTTTATCACTTGGTGAAATTAAAAAACTAGCAAACATGCTGACAAAAAGTAATGAAGGCGAAAAATTATTTAACGAACTAATTCCAGACCCTCAAAATATAAAAGCAAAAGATATTTTTTCAGAAATCGGATATCTTTCAACATACGGTGCAATTCCTGTTATTGGAGGAATTTTAGGCGGAATTGGTGCAGATATAGCAACAAAAGAAGATTGCAAAAAAACAGTTCCAGATAAAATCAACGAAGGAATTTATCAGTATCTGGCAAATATTTTTATGTGTAACATTGGAGCAGGCGTTGCCTTGGGTATACTTGAAAAAGCAAACATAACTTCAAAAGCTGCTCGAGCTATAGGAATGACAACAGGAATAATTTTAACAGGTATATTGGGTGGTTCAAAAATTGCAAACTTTATTTCACAAAAAGTTATTGCACCAATTACACGCTCATCTCAAAAAGAAAGAAAACCTGAGCCACTAGATGTGTGTTTACATACAGATGACATTGCAACAGTTTCGCTATTATCTGGCTTAAAATGGATTGAACCAGCACTACCAGCACTATATAGCGTTTCAGGCTACAAAGCAGGAATTGGATACAGGAACTAATTTTTATAGATAAAGTTTTATTAATTTTTTGGTATTACAAAAAATAAAACTATAAAATATAATCATGGATTACATTATACAAGCGGAGCACATCTGCAAATATCTTGAATTTAATTTAGACAGTCAAGATATCAGGGGAATAAAAAATACAATTAAAAAAACTTTTTGCAACGACTTAAATTTATTCGGTTGTTTTATAAAAGACATTTTAACTTTGGAAAATTCAGGCAAAATCAGTGATGATGATTATATTTACAACGATTTTGTTTTATGTTTTGAAAAATACAAAGATGACAACAGCGAATTATCTTTCATTGAAAAAATAATTCGTTATTCAAAACACTATATATCTTTAGTTTTTGAAGAATGTGAAGATAGAGTTTTGTTAAATACTATAACTAGCGTTAATTCTTGCTATTCAATAGAATACTATCCATTTTTAATGGAATTAATTGATGGCTTTACAATTGGTAAAATTGATAGAATTTCCTATGCCTTGATGTTACAATTAATCACAGATAAAGTTTTCAAAGATTTTGAAAAAGATAAACTCCAAAATCTTGACCTTAACAATTTAAGAAAACAACTTGATTCTATCATCAAAAGCAGAAACACCGAAAGGATTGCAATTTAAGTGGCAACTTTTATTGACAAAGCAAAAATAAAAGTTATCTCAGGCGCTGGCGGAAATGGCGCTTTAGCTTGGCGCAGAGAAAAATATGTCGACAAAGGTGGTCCAGCTGGTGGCGATGGCGGACATGGTGGAGATGTATACTTTGTTGCAACTTCCGATATGTCAACATTATTGGATTTTACTCATAAATCAGTCTATAAAGCAGAGCGTGGCGAAAATGGTCAAAACAAAAATTGTCACGGAAAAAACGGCAAAGACTTATATTTAAAAATGCCCGTGGGCGTAGTTGTCAAAGATTTAAAAACAAATAAATTAATTGCCGATTTAAACGAAGATGGCAAAACAGTTTTAATTGCAAAAGGTGGCAGAGGAGGCAGAGGAAATGCTCGATTTGCAACAAGTCAAAAAAGAGCACCGCAATTTTGCGAACCAGGAGAACCTGCAATTGAAAGAGAATTAGAACTTGAATTAAAACTGTTAGCTGATGTTGGACTTGTTGGAATGCCAAATGCTGGAAAATCAAGCTTAATTTCAGTTATCAGTGCAGCAAGACCAAAAATAGCAGATTATCCTTTTACTACTCTTGTTCCTAACCTTGGAGTTGTTAAAAAACCACAAGGAGACGGGTTTGTCATTGCTGACATTCCTGGTTTGATTGAAGGTGCATCTGATGGTCTTGGATTGGGTCACGAATTTTTGCGTCACGTTCAAAGATGCAAATTGCTACTCCATGTGGTTGATATTTCGACTGAAAACAGTTTTGATAATTATGAAAAAATAAATTTTGAATTACAAAAATTTGACTCAGAACTCGCAAAGCGTGAACAGGTGCTTGTTTTGAACAAATCCGATATCATAGATGAAGAGCATGCCCAAGAAATAAAAGAAGAATTTATCAAAAAATTTCATCTAAATAATGGAGTTTTTGTGATTTCTACAGCAACAAAAAATGGCATAAAAGATCTATTAAATTATTTATATATTAAACTTGAAGAAACAGAAGAAATACACATAGAGCTAGATATTGAAGAAGATTTGGGCTCTATTGATAATGATGATTCAGATTATACAATTACAAAACTTAATAAAAATACTTATGATATTACAGGGGGCAAATTAAAGCGCCTAGCCTCTGTTACAGACATTCGTAACACCCAACAAATAAAACGCTTTACAAATATACTAGATTCTATGGGTGTATATGATAAACTAAGAGAGGATGGAGTTAAAAACGGAGACACAATAATCGTAGCGGGAATAGAACTTGTGTACGACGAAGATTATTACTAAAAAGTTACATTTTGACAAAAGTAAAAATCATAGTACACTTAAATTAGACTTATGGGTAAAAAAGTATAGAATTATAGTATTAGAGTAAGAGTTTAATATTAATGTTTTTTGAGGATGAAAAAGATAATATAAAGGGGAGCGCCGATATCTCAATTCAAGAGGACGGCACAGTGACTTGGGAAGATGTTTTAAATAGTGACGACGACCTTGTTTCACTAGACACTTCTGCTACAACTTCATCAAAGCCAAAATCAAGCAAAATAAACCTAGGCGACGAACTAGAGTTAATTGACAACGATGATGAAGAAGTAAACGAACAAGAATTAATGCAGATACTTGGTGGCGAACAACAACAAACCACCCAAAGAGCTCAACAAGCACCTCAAAAACATCAAGCCCCCAAAAAAGAATATTCAGACGACGATTTTGATATCGACAGTCAACTATCTGAAGTTCTTATGGAGCAAAACCGCCTAGAAAGCGAAGTTACAATAACTCCAAGAAGAACTGAAACAAAATCATCTGTAAATCTTGTACCAATATTGCTTTCAGTGTTGGTGGCAGTTCTTGTTGCTTACGGCGTTTATTACGCTGTTAGCAATTTTTCGCAAAATCAAAACATAAGCAATAATGAGATTGCGCCTATTCAAACTCCTCAACAAGAAATGAACAACATCAATCAAGAAATGCTTGAACAAAGAAAACTTCAAGAAAATATTCCTGTTGTAAATGAAGATCAAGCAAAAGAAGTTCAACCAAATCTTCAAGAGGAAGAAGAACGCAAAAAACAAGAGGAAGAAGAGCGCAAGAAAAAAGAGGAAGAAGAAAAAGCAAAACT
>JAZUSV010000249.1:0-4491 GCA_045606885.1 Candidatus Gastranaerophilales bacterium
CTTCGGTTGGAGCTTCTGTTGGAGCCTCAGTTGGTGCCTCAGTTGGTGCTTCTGTCGGAGCTTCGGTTGGAGCCTCTGTTGGAGCCTCAGTTGGAGCTTCTGTTGGTGCTTCAGTTGGAGCCTCTGTTGGTGCCTCAGTTGGAGCTTCGGTTGGAGCTTCGGTTACTTCAGGTGTTGTGTCTGCTGGAGGTGTCCATTCTGGTTTATCTTCAACAATGTATTGAATATTTTCCAATACAACTTGACCACCATTAGAATTTACTAATTCAGCAAAATTCATATTTAAAATCATATCGATTTTTTCTTGATCAGTGAAATGCTCCTCTGTAACTTCGGATGTTGGAGTTTCAATAGTGCTACTATAAACTTCTTCCACAAACTCTTTAAAGCCAGGATTGTTTGAAGCAATTTGTTCAAATGCACTCAACGCAAGCGCTTTATCGTCAGGATTGTCACTTTGAGCTAATTCAGCCAAAGTTTTGTTGCCCATACTATATGCTGCCAAGATATCTTCGCCTGTTAATATTGGGTTACCGTCTTCGTCTTCATAAGGTACAAGTGCATCTGTATTAGCGTGGATATATGTAATAACATCTCTACTGCTAACAGAGCCTTCGCTTATTAATCTAGCTTTAAGGTCATCTGAATTAATTTCGCCATTTCCATCGAAATCTTGCTCTAAATCTTCTTTTGAAGCAAGAACATTGATTTCTGTATCTGGGCAATATAAAGTTAATCCTTCACCAGAAAGCGCTTGTTCAAACATTTTATCTATAATTTTTTGAGGGTCTTCGTTGATTTTATCAAATAGCTCATTATTACCTTCTTCTTTAACTAAAGCAGATAAAATGTTAACACCTTGATAGCTGCTTGCTAAATCATAATATTCATCTTCATCAGTACTTTCAAGCCCATAATTGTTAGCAATTTGTGTTTGCATCCAAAGTTTTGCTTCTTCTTCGCTCTCAAAAACTTGCTCGCCAACGAAATATTTGCCGTCTTCATTAACGGAAATTTTAATTCCTTCCATTACTTTGTTTTCTGAATCAAAAGTAAATGTTTCGCTCAATTGCTCATCTTCATAATCGCCAATTGTTCTTAAAGAATTCAAACCAGGAACAAAAACTGTTTCAATAGTTTCTTCACTTTCTGTACCATCTAATCCGATATGTTTAGAAAAATCAGTAGCTTCAATAAGCTCAGGTGGAATTTGATCCACTCTTACATTAGGGGGAAACTCTGGATTTTTTATTCTATCTTCATATTGCGCAATACAATTTCGAACTTCAATCAACTGATCTTCGGTAATGCCGTATGCTGTTTTAAGCTCGTTATCTTCAGTTTGCGAAGTAATGTCATTGTTTATAATTGCATCATAAAGAGTCTCAAGGTTTTCATCATCTTCTTCAAAAACACCATTCGCCAAGCTTTCATGCAAAGCACTTACATTGTATAGACGATTAATATTATCTAACATCCATCTATTGTTATCAACAATAGACCACATAGCAGAATTTCTTTCGCCTTCAGTTAAACTTTGTCCATCATAACCTGCGTATAAAATATCATGCATGTTGTCGTTAGCCGCAAGCCATACTCTATCCCATTCGTTTGCGTCTTTGTTTTTATTATCGTAATCATCAGACCAAATTACAGTTGATGAAGCTCTATTTCCATTATAATTAGGATTAACACCGCCTTCGCCATTATTAGCCGCATCACTATATACACCAGCGTTTTGTTCTGCTGGAGTCGTTGAAACAGTGGTTTTAAATTCAGCTGTTTTAATTGGCTTTCTTAAAAAATCATTACTTACAAATGCCATAGCTACCTTCCTTTTACACAAATGCACTATTATTCATGTATATCCACGCAAAAAGGCATATATAACAAGGTTTGATATAATTTGTTAAAAAAACTTAATAATCTGAACATTAAAAAACGCACCCATCAAGAGTGCGTTTTAAATTATTTGTCTTAATTTTTATTCTTCTGAACGTTTTGCAAAACATTCTTTACAATATACTTCTTTTCCTTCTATTGGTTTAAAAGGAACTTTTGTTTCTGCGCCACATTGTGAACAAATTGCATCATACATTTTTCTTTTTGATTTGTGTTTTCTTGCTTTTCTACACTCTTGGCATCTTTTTGGTGTATTTGCCAATCCTTTTTGAGCATAAAACTCTTGCTCTCCTGCGCTGAAAACAAATTCTTTTCCGCAATCTTCACAAACTAGAGTTTGATCTTCGTACATTTTTGGTCTCCTTGTTTTGTTTTGTAACCATCTGACCGTCGGCGCAAAAAATTTTTTAAAAAAAGAATTCAATACGCAAATAGTTTGATTATGCTTATTTTATAACTTTTTCAAGCTAATTGCAAACTATTTCTTTAAAATATCGTAAACTGTATCAATCAAAGATGGGGTTGTTAATATTAACATTGTTTCATTTTTATCAACATCCCAATAACAACATTGAATAGCATTTCTAACAGAAGCGTCCATCACGATTAAAGACGGATTTACATTGGCATATTTAAGTCTTAACGCCATATCATCAAAACGATTTGAAGAAACATATATTTTGTTTTCAAAACCTGTCATAGAATTAAAATTTGCATCCCAAATCCAACTTGTGTCAAAGCCATCTTCTATAGCGTCATTCAAACAAAAAACAACTTTTGTATTTTTATTTCCATACAATTCACGCAAACAAGAAGACAATGAAACAGGGTTTTTAATCGTTTTAATTTTAATTTGTTTATCTTTATAAACAAAAAGGTCATCTCTGCCTTTTAAATTGCGATAATTTTCAAATGTATCTGTAATAATTTTACGCTCAACTCCTAAATTTAGAGCAATTGCTATTGCGCCAAGCGCATTATATGCGTTGTGTAAACCACCAAATGGCAATTTAAACACCATTTTATTGTCTTTGTAATGACAAGTAAGAAAAACATAATCACTAAAAATTTTAGCTTCTGCGCTTAAATCCAATATCGGTCTTCTAAAACCACACTCGCAATCGTAAAAGCCCAAATGAGAAGAATAGTTGCTTCTATAATCCAATTTGCAAGCACAATTTGGACATTTTAAAATATCGTTTTTCTGCTCAACAAAACTTGCTTTATCACCGTATTCTATTTTATTAAAACCATAATAAAATTTAGAACGTTTTTTACTCAAAATTGTATCGTTTTTGATTTCGTCAATTTTATGAAACATTGGATCATCAGCGTTTATTATCAAACTCAACTTTGAATTTAACATAATTGCTTTTTGGATTTTTTCTCTTTTTTCTTCTAAAGAAATAAAATCTCGTTGGTCAACAAATAAATTACCCAGATGAAGATAATCAAATCTCATTGAATTAAAATAGCTATCTAATTCAAATTCGTCCATAGCCATTGTATAGTAATCTTTTTCGGAATCTACTAAAAAATTTTCGCCACCTTCAATTAAATTTAGAATAATTGAAGTTAAAGGCGGATATTTCTTAGCATTAGATGCAACGTTAGTTATATATGTTTTATCATTTGCCTCTAAAATTTGATTTAAAATATGCGTTATAGTTTTTTTACCATTTGTTTGGCATATTGCTATTTTCCCATATTTTGAATAAGTCTGTAAATTAGCCAAAACTTCAGGCAAATTATTATCGACAAATGAATCCAAATTAAACTTGTATCCTAAGCCTAATTTGTCTAAAAATTTATACAGTCTTCCTGACCATAGTATCGAATTTTTAAAATCCATTTTGTCCCTTAAAAATAATCTAGTTTGAGTATAGAATTTTAATATTACATATATTATAATACATCAATGCTTGATTTTGTTTCCACATTATCCATATTTTTGTTAATATTTGTTGAAATTATTTTCACAGTTTTTTGTGTAAAAAAAATTCAGCTTTGCGAAAAATATGTTGACGAAATCCATTTGAAAATGCTTGAAAAAGCAAAGAAAATTTTAGAAATTAACGACGAAATCTCAAAAACATTGAAAAAAATAAACAAAGTAATAAGAATTTTAAACAATAAAAAACTACACCAAATAAAAAGATTTGTCATGATGAGCATAGATATCGTTCAAACGGTTATTCTAATTAAATCTTTAAATATTAAAAAAGGTGCAAAAATTATAAATTACAGCGTATTGAAGAAAATAGCATTTGCAAAAGTTATCCAACAAATCATTAGAAAAATATTGGATTCTGCTCAAAATCTTTGCGCAATTTAATGTAACATATCTTTAATTTTATGGAAAAAAAAGAGAGAAAATGATAAATTAGACTTATGAAATCATTTTTTCAAGATGAGTTTATTAATTCAAGAGTTTTGTCACGCTTAAAAAAAGAAATCAGAAAAGACGAACTAGACAGAGCAATAGAGGAACTTGGCTATATTAATGAAATACAAAGCCACGTTATTTCAAGATGCGATTATATGTCTAGTGAAAAAAAAGAATTAGAATTTATTAAAAAAATAAATAAT
>JAZUSV010000250.1:0-16134 GCA_045606885.1 Candidatus Gastranaerophilales bacterium
CTACGATCCGACTTAAATTAGTTTGAAAGAAAAACCGAAGCATATTGACCATCGGCAAAGAAACAATTTTCACTAGAATTATCGGGACAAATACGGGAAAAATTACATTTTTATAATGTATCTTAGGAGGAATTAATGCAAAAGATTTCAAACGATATAGCAACACAAGCAAAAACACAGTCGCATAGCCCTGCAACTGATGCTATTAAAGCTGGTGGCGAAAATCTAATTAATATTATTAATTTCTCAAGACGTAACTTGGAAAATGTTACGATAATCAAAAAAGACGGAACAAAAGAAAAATACAACATTGAAAAAGTTGTTGAAGCAATTAAAAAGTCTGCAACAAGAATGCTTGTTGAATTTTCTGAAAAAGAAATTAGAGATATTTGCACATTTGTAAATAAATCTGTAATGGAAATGAATAAAGACGATGTTGAAATTGCACAAATGCACAACATTGTTGAGTCTGCTCTTCAAGCACTTAGCCCAGATGTAGCTGAAAGCTATAGAAACTATAGAAACTACAAAACAGACTTTGTACACATGCTTGATAAGGTTTATCAAGAGTCTCAAAGAATTATGTACATTGGAGATAAAGAAAACGCTAATGCTGACTCAACTTTGGTTTCAACAAAACGTTCATTGATTTTCAATGAGTTAAACAAAGAATTATACAAAAAATTCTTCTTAACAGTTGAAGATAAACAAGCTATTAAAGAAGGATATATTTACATTCATGACATGTCTGCAAGACGTGACACAATGAACTGCTGCTTATTTGACGTTGCAAACGTTTTAAAAGGCGGTTTTGAAATGGGTAACATTTGGTACAATGAACCAAAAAGCCTAGATGTTGCATTTGATGTTATTGGTGATATTGTTATGGCTGCGGCAAGCCAACAATATGGCGGTTTTACTGTTCCTGAAGTTGATAAAATTTTAGCACCTTATGCTCAAAAAACATTTGACAGACAATATGATAGATATATCTGCATGGGTCTTTCGTTTGAAAAAGCTCGTGAAGAAGCTATGAAAGACGTTCAATCAGATTATGAACAAGGTTTTCAAGGTTGGGAATATAAATTTAACACCGTTGCATCAAGCCGTGGAGATTATCCATTCATCACTGTTACAACAGGTTTGGGAACAAGTGAATTTGAAAAAATGGCTTCTATGGCATGTTTAAAAACACGTGCTGGTGGACAAGGTAAAAAAGAATGCAAAAAACCCGTACTATTCCCAAAAATTGTGTTCTTGTACGATGAAGAAATTCATGGCGAAGGCAAAATATCTGAAGATTTATTCCAAGCAGGTGTTGAATGTTCTAAGAAAACAATGTATCCTGATTGGTTAAGCTTATCTGGAGACGGCTATGTTGCTTCAATGTATAAAAAATACAAACGTGTAGTTTCTCCAATGGGTTGCAGAGCTTTTCTTTCTCCTTGGTTTGAAAGAGGTGGCAAAACTCCTGCGGATGAAAACGATAAACCAATATTTGTTGGACGTTTTAATATTGGCGCAATCAGCTTACACTTGCCAATGATTTATGCTAAAGCAAAACAAGAAAGCAAAGATTTCTATGAAGTTTTAGATTATTATATGAATTTAATTAGAAAAATTCATATCAGAACTTATGATTATCTTGGTGAAATGAGAGCTTCAGTGAACCCTCTTGCATATTGCGAAGGCGGTTTCTTGGGCGGTAATTTGAAATATAATGACAAAATTAAACCGCTTTTAAAAGCTGCAACAGCATCATTTGGTATTACCGCATTAAATGAACTTCAAGAGTTACACAATGGCAAATCATTGGTTGAAGATGGTGAATTTGCGCTTGAAGTTATGAGATATATCAACAAAAAAGTTGAAGAATTTAAAGAAGAAGATGGTTGGTTGTACGCTCTTTATGGTACTCCAGCAGAAAACTTGTGTGGTCTTCAAGTAAAACAATTTAGAAAAAAATATGGAATTGTTGGAAATGTTTCTGATAAACCTTACGTGTCAAATTCATTCCACTGCCATGTATCAGAACAAATAAGCCCAATTGAAAAACAAGATAAAGAAGGCAGATTTTGGGATTTGATGAATGGCGGAAAAATTCAATATGTAAAATATCCAATTTCATACAATTCAAAAGCAGTTGAAACTTTAATCAGACGTGCTATGAAAAAAGGATTTTATGAAGGTGTAAATCTTTCATTATCATATTGTGATGATTGCGGTCATCAAGAGTTAAATATGGATGTTTGCCCAAAATGCGGCTCTAAAAACTTAACCAAAATTGATAGAATGAATGGTTATTTGGCTTATTCAAGGGTTAAGGGTGATTCTCGTTTAGCGGATCACAAAATGGAAGAAATTAAAGACAGAGTTTCAATGTAAAAAGCGTAAGCTAGAGTAAAAGCGTTAAGAAAACAGCAATGTGTCGAGCATTGCTGTTTTTAGTTTGTAACTATTGAAAGGTGATGTAGAAATCTCTGGTTTAACAGGAGCAAATGGTACAAGTCGGTGTCCTGGATTGCTTCGTCGTTTCACTCCTGACAATGACGGTTATTGTACCTAACGTTCATCACGCCACTGCGAGGCAACTTGTTGCCGTGGCAGTCCACTGTTTTTTATCGTGCACTTAATGAAATATTTGCACGAAGGACATGTTTGAGCGATAGCGAGTTGTCCGAGAGTGTGAATATTGAATTTAGTGCACCTCTAGTAACTAATATATAACTAAGCCTACTTTCTTTTCTTTCGGTTCGCTTTCTTTTCTTTGATTGGCGCTTGAACAAAGAAAAGAAAGTGAACAAATAATTTTAATATCAAATTATTTAAAATACTTTAATTTAAAATCAAAACTTATATTTTTCCTCAAAATCAAAAAAATCACTTGGTTGAATTTTGAATATATTTAATAATGAAATTAAAACTTTATTACTAATGTATCTTTCAAATCGTTCAACATGCCCTATGTATTTTTCATTTAATCCTAAAAGTTGTGAAAGACCTTCTTGGGTATAGTTTAATTTAAGTCGATGTTGACGAATTTTTTTACCAATATTTCTATAATAATATTCTTCAAAGCTTGACATAGATTAATTATTTAACATATACTTATATAGCACCACTGCTATATAAGCACTATGAAATTGTACAATTTTTTTGCTCAATGGGAACCGAATTATTCAATTTCAACAAGCTTAGATAAAGATATACACAAGATTTCGGATATTTGAATAAGTTTTTTCAAGCTGATATATCTTTCAAATCGTTCAACGTGTCCAACGAATTTAGAATTAGCATTTAGCAATTCAGAAAGTTTTTCTTGAGAAATACCTCGTTCTTGACGATATTTTCTAATGTTTTTACCTATAGCAATGTAAACACTTTTTTCAAAATCCATAGAAAAATAATATGGTGTATCCTAGTGAAGCACCACTGCTATATAAGCACTGTAACTTAATTTTATAATGGAAAAATTATGAACAATAAACCACTCTACCCAATATCTGTTTTGTCTGAACTTCTCAAAGTTCATCAAAGAACCTTGAGGATTTATGATAAACAAAAGCTTCTTGTGCCTTCAAGAAATGTAAAAAATCGAAGATTGTACTCTCAAAATGACATTGAAAAAGCAAAATTAATTCTTTATTTAACAAGAAACTTGGCGCTTAATTTAGCTGGCGTTAAAACAATTTTAGGTTTATTTGATGAATTAAATATTAATCCAAAAATTTATTTAAAATTAGTTGAAAAAATATCAATTAAAAATAATTTCAACGAACAAGAAAACATAATTAAATCTTCAAAACGAGGAAGAAAAACGAAAATAAATTAATGCCCCTAATTAAATTAGGGGCATTTGAATATTAATTATTAAACCTAAATAACATTATATCGCCATCTTCAACGACATAATCTTTGCCTTCAAGGCGTGCAACACCTTTTTCTCGAGCCCCCGCCCAAGAACCAGCTGCAATAAAATCATCATAAGAGACAACTTCGGCTTTGATAAATCCTTTTTCAAAGTCAGTGTGGATTACGCCAGCTGCTTGTGGTGCTTTTGTTCCTTTTGTAATTGTCCAAGCACGAACTTCTTTTTCGCCTGCTGTAATGTATGTTCTAAGGTTTAAAATATCATAAGCAGATTTAATCATTCGCTCAATTCCTGAATTAGTAATTCCTAATTCAGCAAGATAATTTTTAGCTTCAACTTCTCCTAAATCAACAAGTTCTTCTTCTAAATTAGCGCAAATTAAAACAACTTGAGCGTCAGTCCCTGCAAATTCTTTAACCTTTTGAGTGTATGCGTTTCCTTCTTTTAAATCCATTTCAGAAACATTAGCACAATAAATTACAGGTTTTGACATCAAAAGATGACACATGTGAAGCGCTCTTTTTTCGTCTGGAGTAAAGTCTGATGAATCAATAAATTTGCCTTTTTCAAGATAAGGCATGCATTTTTTAATAACATTATCTTGAATAACGGCTTCTTTGTCGCCACCTTTTACTTGTTTTGCAATTCTTTTTGAAATATTTTCTAATGTTGCAATATCGGCTAGCGCAAGTTCTGCGTTTATTGTTTCAATGTCATCTATTGGGTCAACTTTTCCGTTAACATGGATTGTATTAACATCGTCAAAACAGCGAACAACTTGGACAATAGCGTCAACTTCTCGAATATTGTGCAAGAATTGGTTTCCTAAGCCTTCACCTTGGCTAGCACCCTTAACAAGACCTGCGATATCAACAAATTCAATTGCTGTTGGAATTACGGTTTGTGTGTGAACTAAATCTTGAAGTTTATATAATCTTTCGTCTGGAACATTAACCACCCCAACATTTGGCTCGATTGTGCAAAACGGATAATTTGCACTTTGAGCATTTTTAGCACTTGTTAGAGCATTGAACAGTGTTGATTTTCCAACATTTGGAAGACCTACGATACCAACTTTTAACATTTATAATTCCTTAATTAAATATCTGATGTACAGTGAGGACATTTTGTAGCTTTGATGTTGATTGTAGAGAAACATTTTGGACATTCTTTTGTTGTAGCAACTTCTTCTACTTCTTCTTTTTTCTCAACAGTTGCACTTAATTTATTGATAAATTTAATTAAAAGGAATACTGCGAAAGCTACAATAATGAAGTTAATTATGGTGTTAATAAATAAACCATAATTAATTGTAACAGCACCTGCTGCTTGAGCAGCTGCTAATGAAGGATATGTTGTGATTTCGCCTTGAGCACTTGGTAGAGTAAAATATAAATTAGTGAAATCAACTTTGCCCATTAACCAACCCATTGGAGGCATAATAATATCTGCTACAACTGAATTTACAACCTTACCAAAAGCAGCCCCGATAATAATACCGACAGCCATATCGATAACGTTACCTTTAACTGCAAAGGTTTTAAATTCATCCGCCCATCTTTTAACTCTATCTATCATTTTGCGCTCCTATTTTAAAATGAAACCTAACACGAATGTTGAAATAACAAAAATTCCAACAAGGAAATAAGTTATTCTATTTAAATTTTTTTCTGCTGTTTTTTGAGATGAAAAAAATTGGCTAGCAGCTCCAATTGAAGCAATGCCATCGCCTTTTGGTGAATGCGATAGAATAAAAACTACGCTTAGAATTGCTGAAATAATTTGTGCTAAATAAAATATTTTAACCATTTTGTTTTGTCCCTCGTTTTCTTATATTCAAAATATCATAAACACTTTTTTTCTTCAATTGAAACTAATTTTTAGGCACTAGATTTTTTTTATTGTAAAATGTTTTCTGTTACAAGCATTAAATAAATATAAATTATAGGAAGTATAACAACAATGAAAAATAAAAAATTACGTAATGTCGCTATTATTGCCCATGTTGACCATGGTAAAACCACAATGGTTGACTGTATTTTAGACCAAACAGGTGTTTTTAAAGCTCATCAAGAAATGGGAACTTGTGTTTTGGATAATAATGACATCGAGCGTGAACGTGGTATCACAATTTTATCTAAAAACGTAGCTGTTGAATATAAAGGCGTTAAAATTAATATCGTTGATACACCAGGGCACGCAGACTTTGGTGGCGAAGTTGAGCGTGTATTAGGTATGGTTGATGGTGCGTTACTAATTGTTGATGCTCAAGAAGGACCAATGCCTCAAACTCGTTTTGTTTTACAAAAAGCGCTTGAATTAGGTATTAGAATCATTGTTGTAATTAATAAAATTGATAAACCTGGTGCAAATCCTGATGGAACATTAGACAAAGTATTTGATTTGTTTACAGAATTAACAGATAGAGACGATTTAATTGACTTCCCTGTAATTTATTCAAGCTCATTAAATCGCTATGCAAAAGTTAATTTAGAAGATGAAAACGTAAATATGCTTCCATTGCTAGATTGTATTTTAGAAAACATTGAAGGACCGGAAGCAGACGTAGATTTACCACTACAACTTCAAATTACAACTTTGGATTATAACGAATATGTTGGTCGAATTGCAATTGGAAGAATTAAAAATGGTTCAATTAAATCCCAAGAGCAAGTTACTTTATTAAAAGCAGATGGAACTGCTCAAAAAGGAAAAGTTGTTAAATTATTTGGTTTTAAAGACTTAGGTAGAGTAGAGATTGAAGAAGCGTCAGCAGGTGATATCGTAGGTATCGCTGGTTTTTCCGATATTCAAATAGGCGAAACCGTTTCTTGTTTAGTTAACCCTGTAGCACTTCCATTGATTAAAATTGATGAACCAACATTATCTATGAATTTTTCAATTAACGATTCACCTTTTGCTGGAACTGAAGGAAAATTTGTAACTTCAAGACAATTAAGAAAAAGATTATATCTTGAACTTGAAAAAAATGTATCGTTAAGAGTTGAAGACACTGATTCAACAGATAT
This sequence comes from Candidatus Gastranaerophilales bacterium, assembly GCA_045606885.1. Lineage (GTDB taxonomy): Bacteria > Cyanobacteriota > Vampirovibrionia > Gastranaerophilales > Gastranaerophilaceae > RUG14156. Next base: position 6,901 of record JAZUSV010000250.1, read on the forward strand.
GTTCAAGGTTTCTGGTCGTGGCGAATTGCACTTGGGAATTTTGATTGAAACGATGAGAAGAGAAGGTTATGAATTTCAAGTTTCAAAACCTGAGGTAATTACAAAGGTTGAAGATGATGTTTTGTTAGAGCCTTATGAAAACTTAATTGTTGACGTTCCTGAAGAATTTGTTGGTTCTGTGATTGAAAAACTTTCATCAAGAAAAGCGCAAATGCTTAATATGGAAGCAGGCCCAAAAAGAACAAATATCGATTTTATCATTCCAGCTCGTGGTTTAATCGGATTTCGCAGTGAATTTGTTAGAATGACAAAAGGTGAAGGAATAATGTATCACACTTTTGCTCAGTATGACGAATACGCAGGCGATATTGCTCGTCAGCGAACAGGCTCTTTAATCGCCCACGAAGAAGGTGAAGCTGTTGCTTATGCACTTCATCAATTTGAAGATAGAGGTGTTTTCTTTATCACTCCAAAAACAAAAGTTTATCGTGGAATGATAGTAGGCGAGCACAATCGCCCTCAAGACATCGCAGTGAATGTTTGTAAAACTAAAAAAATGACAAATATGCGTTCAGCTACAGCAGACGTTATGGTAACTCTGCAAGCTCCAAAAATTATGGGCTTAGAAGATGCGCTTGAATATATTCAAGATGACGAATTGGTTGAAATTACACCACAAAGTGTAAGAATTAGAAAAGCTGATTTGGTTAAGTTGAGATAAGCGAATTGTTGAATTTTTCGAATTTTAAAATTACATGATGTTTTTTATGCCGTATCATAATTTGTCACTGCGAGGCAACTTGTTGCTGTGGCTGACGCTTGAACAAAGAAAAGAAAGTGAACAAAGAGAAAATAGGAGATTCTTCGGCTAACACCTCAGAATGACTCAACTCGTCACTGCAAGAAATCTTTAATTTTCGTGGCAGTCCACTTCTCTAATTTTGTTCATTCTTTTCTTTTTGTACTCATGCGCCGTAACGCAAAAAGAAAAGAATAGAACCAAGAAAAGAAAAACTTGGCTTAATTAAATTATTAGTTTCTTCTTTTTTAAATTTTATATCTACTTAAAAAATAGTCGAGGTTTTGTAATTAAGCTATTCTCAAACAAAACATGTCTTTAATTAGACAATAACTACACAACACAAAACCTCTCCAATTTTTTAATGTGATGATAAAAATTTAAAAAAGATTGAATGCACAAGTAGTTATAACAAAACTCGTCACTGCGAGGCAACTTGTTGCCGTGGCAGTCCATATCATAAGTTGATTATAAATATAAATAATGGTTTTAATTTTGTAATTTATTCAAAATCAAATAAATCTTTAACTTTAACACCTAAATTATCAGCAATAACTTTTAGTTTTGTAATAGTAACATCTGTTGCTGCAATTTCCAAAAGACTAATCATCGAACGAGAAACACCATCCACTCCGATATCATCTTGAGTTAATTTTTTTTGTTCCCTAAGACTTTTTAAATGTTTTCCAAAAAGTAAAATATAGTCTTTGTTCATATATTAATTGTTAGTCTTGCTAGCTAATTTAACAATTAGTACCACTAGCAATTAAATTAATTGAAGTTAAATAATTCTCTTATATCTACATTCAAATTATCTGCAATAATTTTTAATTTACTTGCTGTTATGTCTGTTCTTGCCAATTCAATTAAACTCACCATTTGACGTGATATTCCATTGATACCAAGGTCATCTTGAGTTAAATTTCGTTCTTTTCTTAATTTTTTTATTTGCTTGCCTAGTTTTGTTAAAAAAGACTTGTTCATTTTTAAATTGTTAGTTATACTAGCAATTACTACAACTAGTACCACTAGCAAAGAGGCTTTTATGAATAACAAACCACTCTACCCAATATCTGTTTTATCTGATCTTCTTGATGTTCATCAAAGAACTTTAAGAATATATGAAGAACAAAATCTTCTTGTACCTTCAAGAAGTTCAAAAAATAGAAGATTATATTCTCAAAATGACATTGAAAAAGCAAAATTAATTCTTTATCTGACAAGAAATTTAGCATTGAATTTGGCTGGAGTAAAAGTAGTATTAGGAGTTTTAAAAGAACTAAAAGTTAAACCGGAAAAATATATTGATTTAATCAACAGAGTTTCAAAAGAAAATAATTTCAATGAACAAGAAAATATTTTAAAATCTTTAAGACGAGGAAGAAAAGCAAAATTTAAATAAGTGTAAACATTAAAAAAGCGGGTATAAACCCGCTTAATTTATTTTGCTTATTTCTTATTCTTCAGTTTCTTGTGAAGTTTCTGCAGCTTCCTCTGTTGCACCAAGGTTAAAGATGTTTCCTTGTTCAACTCCTGCAAGTTCTTCTTTTGCGGCAGTTACAAGAGCTTCTTTGTTTTCTTCGTCATCTTTATCAGTGTTTATGATTTTATTAACTGATACAACAGTGTCGTCGCCAACTAGTGTTTGAACTCTAACGCCTGTTGCTGGTCTGCCTTGACGAGAAATATCTGCGGCAGATACTCTTGTTACAATACCTGAAGCAGTTACAACCATGATTTCGTCATCTTCTTGAACAATTGAAAGGTCAACTAATCTTGAAGTTGATGATTTGAATTTAGTTGCAATCAAGCCCATTCCTCCACGGTTTTGTGTTCTGAATTCTGAGATTTTTGAACGTTTTCCAAAGCCGTCTGATGTAATTACAAGTAAATCTGCGTCATAGTCTCTTGGAACAACGTCACATCCGATAATTTCATCTGATGAACGTAATTTCATAGAGTTTACACCACGAGCACTTCTTCCTAATGGTCTTAAATCTTCAATTGGGAAGCGAATTGCCATACCGCAAGATGTACCGATTAAAATTTCATCGTTGCCATGAGCTAGTTTAACCCAATTCAATGTGTCGTTTTCTTCTAATCCGATTGCAATTAAACCATTACGACGAATTGAAGTGAAGTTATCTAGTGAAATTCTCTTGATGTAACCTTTTTTGGTTAACATAATTAAATTTAAATCTTCTTTAAATTCAGATACAGGTACAATTGCTGTGATTTGTTCATCTTGTTCTAAAGGTAGTACGTTTACAATAGGCAGACCCTTAGATTGTCTTGAACCTTCTGGGAAGTCATAAACTGATAAGCTATAAACAAGACCTTTAGAAGAGAAGAACAACACTTTATCGTGCATCATAGCAGTAAAGAAATGTGCTACGTCATCATCTTCTTTGGTTTTCATTCCGCCTTTTCCTCTTGTTGCACGGTTTTGGCGAACAAATGTATCTAGCGAAATTCTTTTAATATAGCCTTGACGAGTGATAAACACAGCCATTTGAGTGTTTGGAGTCAAATCTTCAATTGTAACTTCGCCCTCTTCTGGAACAATTTGTGTTTTTCTTTCGTCGCCATATTTTTCTTTATCTTCGTTTAATTCAACTTTGATAAGTTTTAAAATATTGTCTCTTGAAGAAAGTAGTTCTTCGTATTGCGCAATTTTCTTCATTAATTCAGCGTGTTCTGCTCTGATTTTGTCTTGTTCTAAACCTGTCAAACGTCTTAATTGCATTTCTAAAATTGCGTTTGCTTGTTCAGTGTCAAGACCAAAGCGATTAATTAAGCCTGCACGAGCAGTTTCTGTGTTTGGAGATTTTTTGATTAATTCAATTACTTCATCTAGCGAATTAAGAGCAATCATCAAGCCTTCTAAAATATGAGCTCTCATGCGCGCTTTTTTCAAGAAGAACATTGTGCGACGAGTGATAACATCAACTCTGTGTTCAACAAACTCAGATAATACTTCGTATAGGTTTAATAGTCTTGGTTGTTGACCAACTAGGGCTACCATGTTAAAACCAAAGCTTGTTGATAGAGCAGTTTGTTTATATAAATTGTTTCTTACAACATCAGGTTTTGCGTCACGTTTTAGCTCAATTACAATTCTCATACCTTCTCTGTCTGATTCGTCACGAAGGTCTGAAATTCCTTTGATTTTTTCATCTTTAACAAGTTCAGCAATTTTTCTGATTAATTCAGCTTTATTAACTTGATAAGGAATTTCTGTTACAACAATTGCGCTTCTTGATTGGCGACCACCGCTTGCTGGAAGCTCTTCGATTGATGAAACTGCGCGCATTTTAATTGAGCCACGACCTGTTTCATAAGCTTTTTTAATTTCAGATGTACCAACAATTGTTGCTGCTGTTGGGAAATCCGGACCTTTGATATATTGCATTAAGCCGTCTGTGGTGATAGATGGATTATCAATTAAGGCAATGACACCGTCTACAATTTCGTTTAAGTTGTGAGGCGGAATGTTTGTTGCCATACCAACGGCGATACCTGAAGTTCCGTTTAATAAAAGCATTGGAAGTCTTGTAGGTAATACGGAAGGTTCTTCTAGTGAACCATCAAAGTTTGGAACAAAGCTTACAGTTTCGCAATCGATATCAGCTAGCATTGCAGTTGTAATTTTGTGCATACGAGCTTCTGTATAACGCATTGCAGCTGCGCCATCACCGTCAACTGAACCAAAGTTACCATGACCGTCTACTGTTAAATAGCGAGTAGAGAAATCTTGCGCCATACGAACTAAAGCTTCGTAAACTGATGAGTCACCGTGCGGGTGATATTTACCAAGAACTTCCCCAACGATACGAGCACACTTTTTGAATGGTTTATCTGGAGACATACCAAGTTCGTTCATAGCAAATAAAATACGTCTATGAACAGGTTTTAAGCCGTCTCTAACATCGGGTAGGGCACGTCCTACGATTACAGACATAGCGTAATCGATGTAACAGCGTTTCATTTCTTCACGTATATTAACAGGAATAATTTTTCCGTCATCAAATAAGCTTGTTTGAGCCAAAACTAAAAACTCCTTCCAAATAGTCTATAATTATATATTTTACAATAAAAACGAAACTAAAGCAAAAGGATTAATTTAGCTTTTTGTTATTTTTCTTAAATTTGCAATGTGTTATTATAAAACCATGAAGAAAAACAAATGGCCTCTTGCCTACTTCAAAAACCCAAACATAAACAAACCTATTGAAGAAATTTGGGAAGACATTGATAACTACACTTTTGAAGAACAGTTCGAAAAAGAGGATAGAATTGAAAAGATAGATTTTGTTATACCTTTTCCGCCGCTAAAGCACGAGGGAAAGGTTACAAAAGGCGTGTTTTATTCTCAGGCGGTTGATTTGTTGGTTGAAAGATTTCCAAGAATTAAAGAAATTTTTATTCCAATTGCAAATTCAATGTTTTCAAGTTATCCAGATAGCGACCATGCGGATGCATATTTTGTTTGTTATGATAATCAAAAAAGAGAAGAGTGTTATAAGCAAAAATATCCTCATAAAAAAGATATAACCATGCTTCCTTTGCAAGATGCAGATTTTATGAATGAGTATAAGGTAGCGCCAACCTTTAACACCCCAAAAACTTTGGATGTTTTTTGTGTTTCAACAGTTTATCCTGTTAAAAATGTTCCTGTTATTGCTCAAGCACTGAAGGCTTACGAGAAAAAATATGGAAAAATTTTAAAGGTTAAATACGCAATAGGTTCAAGACAATTAATTGTTCATCCTGATAAAACAATCGATTATTCTCAAATGAGAAATGACGCACAAGATCAATTAAGACAAGTGAAAGAGATTTTGGGCGATTATACAAAATATGTGGAATTTATTCCATTCGTTGATTACAAGGATTTGCCAAAATATTATACTTCGGCTCGCTGTTGCGTATTGGCATCATTGCTTGAAGGCAAAAATCGTTTTATTTCAGAAGCGATGAGCTGCAATACTCCAATTATTGTTTTTAAAGATTTTAACAAATATTCTCGTGGAGATTATCCAATTTTCTTTGGAAATAGTGGCGAATATGCTCCTGAATTTACACCTGAATCTTTAGCGGATACGATACATAAAGTAATAACAAATCCGCAAAATTATTCTCCTAGAAGAAATTATTTGATTTATAACGGAAGAAAAAATTTTGTTAATACAGTAATAGACAAAATTCCTTATTTTGCACAGAATTTGCCTGAATATGAAAAAGGAAGAATAATTGACAATGTTTGGGTAAATTTGGCAATGCAATCTAATTATCAGTTAAGCTGTTGGGACTTTATATATGGTAAAAATCCTGCAATTCAACATGTTAGAGGAATTACAAGCATAGAAAATTTATTAAAATTCTTCTTCATCAGATTTAAAATTAAATAATTGTTGATTATAAAAATGTAAAGTGTAAAATTATTGTGTTATGGATAAAAAAATTAAAATAGCACTTGTTTTTGGGACTCGTCCAGAAGCAATTAAAATGTGTCCTTTGGTTAAAAAGTTAAAAGAAAATCAAAATTTTGAAGTTTTAACTGTGGTTACTGCTCAGCATAGACAAATGCTTGATAGCGTGTTGGAGCTTTTTGATATTGTTCCTGATTATGATTTGAATTTGATGAAAGAAAATCAAAATCTATGGAATTTATCAAGCGATATTTTGCTTGAAACAAAGAAAGTTTTTGACGAAATAAAGCCAGATTTGGTGTTGGTGCATGGTGATACTACAACTGCTGGTTTGACTGCCTTGAGTGCATTTTATTCAAGAGTAAAAATAGGTCATGTTGAAGCGGGACTTCGCACTTTTGATAAAGATTATCCATTCCCTGAGGAAATTAATAGAGTTATTGTTGATTCCGTTTGCGATTTGATGTTTTGTCCTACAGATAAAGCAATGGAAAACATTAGAAAATCAGGCGTTGAAAAAGGAATTTATAAAACAGGAAACACCGTGATTGACGCTTTGTTGTATGTTGTTGAAAACAAAAAAGCTCCTTTGGATTTTATTAATTTAAATCCAAATTTAAAAACAATTTTACTAACTTCTCATAGAAGAGAAAATTTTGGAAAACCTCTTGAAAATATCTGTTTTGCTATAAAAGAACTTATTGAAAAAAATAAAGATATACAAGTTGTTTATCCTCTTCATTTAAATCCAAACGTGAGAAATACGGTTAAGCCAATTTTGCAAGATGTTGAAAGAGTTAAACTAATTGAACCTTTGGATTATGTTCCATTTTGTAATTTGATGAAAAAATCACATATAATTTTAACTGATTCAGGCGGAGTGCAAGAAGAAGCACCAACTTTGGGAGTTCCTGTTTTGGTTTTAAGAGATGAAACAGAACGTCCTGAAGCAATTGAATATGGCGGAGTAAAACTTGTTGGAACAAATAAAGAAAAAATCGTTTCAACTGTTCAAGAATTATTAGACAACAGTGTTTCTTACGAAAAAATGTCAAAAGCCGTAAATCCTTACGGTGATGGTAGGGCGTGTGAATATATTGAAAAAATAATCTTAGATTATTTTAAAAAATAGGTTCTTGAACATTGCAAACATCGCAAGCGATATTTTTGCAAAATGGTAAAATTTTAAATTCGCTTTTGTATCCGTCAAAAACTAAAAGTCTGTTTAAAAGTGGCTCTCCGCAACCTGTTAACACTTTTAAAACTTCTTGAGATTGCAAGGCAGAAATTGCGCTTACAACAGGAGAAAGCGAACAAACAACTTCTTCTTTAAATTCAGCAGGTTTTTGAATTACACAAGATAAACATCCTGTTTTTTCAGGTACAATTGTTGTTACTTGACCGCAAAAACCTTGGATAGCGCCGTGAACCAAGATTTTTTTATGTCTTTGAGCGATTTCGTTTAAAGTATATTTTGATTCGTAATTATCAAAACAATCAACAATTACGTCGTAACCTTCGATGATATTGAAATAATTCAGTTCATTGATTTTAATTTTGTCTAATTCAACTTTTATGTCAGAATTAAAATCTTGAATCCATTCTTTTGCAGACATTACTTTTGCTCTGCCAATATTTTTATATTTGTGGATTAATTGGCGGTTGAAATCTGTTTCGTCAATTACCTCGCTATCCACAACTTTAATTTGACCGACACCAAGTGCTGCAAGATTCATTACAACACCAGAACCAAGACCGCCAACTCCCATTACAAGAACTTTTGAAGTGATTAATTTTTCTTGTTGTTCTTGAGTTATTCCGCCAATTTCTAGGTTTCTTTTGTATCTGTCAAATTTAATCATTTTACTTTTTTTCTAATTCCTTATTTTCAACGATTTCAACAATTTTTATTCCGTATGAATCTTCTATTGCGACAATTTTGCCTCTTGCGATTAAAATATCATCTACAAAAATATCAATTGGATCTGTTGTTGATTTGTCTAGAGTGATTATAGAGCCTGTGTCGTATTCAATAGCGTCTTTTAATTGAAGTTTTGTTCGACCCAATTCGGCACATAGTGAAACTTCAACATTTGCAACTTTTGTAATATTTTCCATATCTATTGTGTTTTCTGACGCTGAATTTTGTGCCATTATTCCCCCTATATATTCTATTTATAACATATAAACGAAAGTTGACCTAATTATTACATTTTTTAACATTAATTGCTGATTATTTCTTCTGCTATTTTTTCAATTTCTTTTATTTCGCAGTTTAAAAGGCTTTTTTTGTAGTTTATGATGTTGTCAAATTCTTCTTTTAAAAGTTCAAACATTGTGTCGTTTTTAAAAGTTTCATATTCAAATGATTTTATGTAGCGTAATTTGTTTATGTCTAAAATTTCAATTGCGCCAATGTTTTCAAGTATTTCAAGAGTGATTTGTACAAAATTTTCGCTAACTCCTAATGCTTGAGAAAGTCTTGTTAAATCAACAATTCCTTCCATTTTGTTTGCGCAATATTTAATCATTCCGTTAATTTGTTTTATGTAATTTTCAAGATTTTCATCAATTTTGTAATTCATAAAATGAATTTTGTTTGGTTTTATATTAGACAAAATTTCTTTAAGTTCTTCGTTATTTGAAGGGTAATCGAAAAACATTAATCCGTCTTTTTGTCCGATTTGTTCAATAATATTTTCTTTAATTTTTGAATGTTTAGACAACATTTCCTTTGTGTTTGGTTGTTTTGCCCAAACACCTACATCAACATTATCTCTTTCAAAATATGTTGCGATTTGGTCTAAAATTCCAACTTTTTTTCTGTGGTCATAAATTTTAAAGTCGTTTTTAAATTGCTTTGAGATGAATTCCGAATAAACATCAACAATTTCAAGTTGAACATTTTGAACCCCGTTAAATTCGTTTAATCGAGGATAAAAAGCAATATCACATTTTGAATTTAGTGGAATTTGAAGTTCGTTTTCATTCCATTTTATGCAT
>JAZUSV010000251.1:0-5365 GCA_045606885.1 Candidatus Gastranaerophilales bacterium
TTAAAAATCACTCTCATCCTGCAATAAATAATGTTAGTCAAATGCATTTTAAAGGCGAGGATGACACTTCAAAAACCGTAATTTCTGTTAAACAGGCTCGTGAAATAGAAAAAAATTTAGCTTTATCATCTGATTATCACAGGTTTTTTATATTTTTTTCATCTGATGAAAAAGAATATGACCCATTTGAGCTTGCCGATTTTCAAAAATTGAATTACTCGACTGATATTAATTATTCAATTGAACCTTTGAATTATGCTACATTTCATCCAACGACGCCAAATGCGCTATTAAAATCAATTGAAGAACCACCCAAAAAAACAACTTTTATTTTCCTTGCTAAATCAAGGGAAGATATTTTGCCAACCATTGTTTCGAGGTGTCAAACTTTTAAACTAAGCGGCTTTAAAGAAAAATTAAACTATAGCGATATTTTGCCAATAATTCAACAATATCCAAATATAGACTACAAAAAAGCTTTTGATATTTCTGATAATTTTCAAAAAAATTTAAAAGAAAATGGGGATGCTTTTGAATTGGCTTTGAATAAAATGCTTGAATATTTAAAAGATTTGCTTATCCAAAATCCACAAATGTTTAATAAAATCAATAAAGATATAGAAACAGTTAATAATGCAATTAAACAAAAAAGAGCGAATATGTCTGAAAAAATAGTTTTAGATACAATGTTTTTAAAGATTGCAAGGGGTTATTGATGAAGCCCGTTGTTGCTATTTCTATTCCAACCGGAATTGGTGCGTCCATTGGTGGATATGCTGGTGATTTTGGACATATTGCTCGAGAATTTTCGTCTCATTTTCATACCGTTGTTAATCCAAATGCAGTAAATGGCGGAATTTTAAGCGCAATTAATTATGACATGAGTTATCTAGAAGGCTATTTGTTTGATGAATTTTTCAAAGGTAAAATTTCAATAACTCCCAAAAAGCCATATCAAACAAATAAAATCGGCGTTATTTTTGATAGTGCCATTCCTCAAAATATTTTAAATGTACATTTGAATACCATATCTGCCCTAGAAGTTGTGCAGGGGATACAATTTGTTGGAATTGAATATACTTCAAAACCTGTTGGAGTTCAAATAGAGCTTGAAAATGGCATTTCGTTTGGTTCGTTGAAAAATACAAAAACAATATTAGAATGTGCTTATAAATTAATTAAACAAGGAGCACAAGCGATTGCGGTTGTTTGTTTTTTTGGCGAAGATTCAGAAGATGAAAATTACTCTAACGGCACAGGAATTGATCCAATTGGTGGAATTGAAGCAGTAATTTCTCATCTAATTACAAAAGAATTCATGGTTCCAGCAGCCCATGCGCCAGCATTTTTTGACATCGATATATCTGAAAAAATCGAAAATAAAAAAGTTTCCTCTGAATTAATTAGCTCAACTTATTTTCCTTGCATAGCTCAAGGATTATCCATTGCGCCCAAAATTTGCAAAGAAAATGAAGGGGAGATTTCATACAAAGATGTAAAATATCTAATAGTTCCAAATGATGCGCTAGGTTCTAAAGCTGTGTTATCATCTATAGAAAATGGAGTTAAAATAATTACTGTTAAAAACAAAACTGCTTTAAATGTAACTCCAGAAAAGATGAATATAGAACCGTATTTAGAATTTGAGGATTACAAATCATGCCTTCAGGAAATAATAAACAAAGTATAGCGGATATTGATGTTGGTGAATATATAGTTCCTTTTTTGCAAACAGTATTCACTATTGGAATGGTTATACTTTTAATTTGGTTTTATTTTAACGTATATAAACCAGAAGAAAAGAACTACATTAAAAAGACAAGAATGGCATATAGAGCGCTTGAACAAGAAGCTAGACAATTATTCAGAAAAGATGGATTTGTATTTAGTGAAGATGATAGAGTTGATAGATTGTGTCAGGCTTTAGCTCAAAGAAATACTAAAGATTCTTATGATTGTTCTGTACATCGTAAAAAGAGCCTAATGCGTAATTTTACATTCCCAAAATCAAAAGTAACAATATATGGTATGAATTCTCCCGCATATTCTTATGGTGGTACTTTGGTAAAAGATATTGTTATCGATGTTGATGGTGAAAAAGGTGAAAACGTAGTTGGGGTTGATAGAACTCCTGTTAGGATATATTCAAGTGGTCGTATGGGTGGAACTCTTACACCATTGAATTGCAATTTAGAAGACGCTAGAAGACTTGATTTTGAATATTCTGATGATGTTTGCAAGGGTGTTACTAATATAAACTTTTATGATACAAAAATTCCATTGGCATATAATATCCTGCAAATTGGCGGAAAAGGCGGAGAGTCAAGATATGTAAGCAGAAATGTTTCATATTTTAGAGCAGATTGTTCAGCTTTTGGAAGTGATTTGTTGGGCTTAGAAGAAGCTTGTAAACAAAAACAATTTCATTGGATGACAGCGTGTTATCATGATTATTACTGCGCAATTGAATTAACAAAGGATAATTAGAGGTTAAAATGAATAAAAAAGCTTGGACAATGGCAGAATTAGCAGTTTCAATGGTAGTATTAATTGTGCTATCTTACATTTCAGTAAGCGCAATGAAAACAAACACCAACCATCAAGCAAAAATATTTTTATATGCAACCATGAAAAATCTTGCGTACGCAAACGGTAGAATTTCTGATGAGCGTGGCGAATTTTATCCTGAAGACGCAAATGAAAGTTCAGGCGATTGGTATTGCAAAAATCTTGTAGATACTTTTACGCTTAAAAATTCTCCGAATTGTTCATCAGAAAGCACATATTTTCAATTTGCAAATGGTGTAACAATTGACGGGCTTGCAAGAGCTTGGAGCGCACCATATAAATATAAAAGTTCATCTTGTGTTTCAAATTGCGTTGAAACACCTGACTTTTGGTATAAAAACATAATGATTGATACAAACGGAAGGTCAAAAGCGCCAAATAAAATTGGTGTAGATAGATTTCCAATGAGATTATATCGTGGTTATAATTCATCTGGTACAAATTTGGCTGGCATGGTTTATCCTGCTTGTGGTACTTATGATTATGTTTATAACCCAACAGGAACTCAGGTTAAAATGGAAACAGGCAGTTATTGTGAAACGAATTCTAATTTTATAGAAGAAAGTGAACTGATTTCATACAATATTTACAGGGTTGACCAAACACTTAGCGAAATGAAAGATTGGTCGAGTGGCAAAATGAAAGATAAAGAAGTTGGTGCAACATTAATTCTTGGTCAACAATCTTTTATGAAGGCAGATTGCTTGGCGTATGGTGGCAACGGTTTCTTTAATAAATTACAATGTAATGCTGCAGGGTATAAATTGCATGAACTTTGCGCAAATTATGATATCTGTAAAGACTGCAAAGGTTCAATGCATGGCACAAGCTATAACGTTTGTCCAGCAAGTTATAACTCAGTGTTGACTTGTCAAACGCAAGCTGCTGCGCTAAATCCTGTTGCTGCCGGTGAACATAGGCCAGATCAATCTTGTTTTATAATGATGAATAGACCAATGAGCGGACTTGGATTTTTAGGTGGCGCTTTGTTGGGCGATATTGACATGTAGGGTAATTGTTTTATAAATTAACTGACATATAATAAACTAAGAGAGGCAAAGATGGATTTTGGTTTGTTTTTAATATTTGGAATATTGTTTTTATGTGCAGTTTGGCTTTTTATATCACTTGCTGTGTATTTTGTGCCTGTTGTGATTGCATATATTAGAAAACACAACAATATTTTGCCAATTACCATTCTTACAATTTTTCTTGGTTGGACATTTTTTGGGTGGCTTGCTGCTGTTTTGTGGTCTTTAAATTCTGATGTCAAAGAAGAAGAATAATTAAAAAATTGGCGGAGTTTGAATATAGTTTGCTTCAAGAGCAAGATAATTAAATTTTGTTTTGTCTAATTCTTTGTCATATTTTTTTTGTGCTAGTTCAATCATTATTTCGCCAAGGTTTTTATCTTCTTCTTCAAAACAAGTTGAATTTTTGAAAAGTTCTTTGCAACTTTTGTCGCATAAAAGAGTTTTATTTTTAATTTTTTCTTGAACTAAATCTTTCGCAATAAGTTCAATGTTTTCTTTTGTGCCAATAAAAAACATATCTCTTCTTGCGTCCATTAGCAATATCTCTTTATCAAATGCACTTAGTAATATTTCAGAAGAGTTTAAACCAATTAAAGGTAGATTTAATTCTCCTGCGATAACTTTGGCTATGCTCATTGCGACTCTTATTCCTGTAAAGCTTCCTGGTCCGCAGTTTACACAAATTGCGTCCAAATTTTTTAGTTCTATATTGTTGATTTTGCAAGTTTCTTTAATTTTTGAAATTAAATATAAACTATGATAATTTTCGTCACTTTTTATGATTTCGCTAATGATGTTGTTGTTGTATTTTATTGCGAAATATGAGTTGTTAAGAGCTGCGCAGATTGCTAGTATATTCATTGTTTAATCCTTTTCGATAAATTCTCAATAAAGTCGATATTTTCTTGAGAATGACTACTGAATGTAAAATGGCGTATGTCTAAATTTTCTTCATCATATTCTACATTGATATTTAAAGAGTTTTTAGGAATTTCGTTTTGTCCAAATTCTGCCCATTCAATGAAGGTTAATTTGCCTATTTTTGAATATTCTCTTAATTCTGAAACTACAGAACTTAGCCCTTTTTCCTCTAGTCTATATAAATCAAAATGGTAAATTGGGCATAAATCTGATTTATATTCGTTTAAAATAACAAAGCTTGGACTTGTAACCTTTTCTCTTACGTTTAAATATTCTAAAACGTATCTTATGAATTGAGTTTTGCCTGCGCCAATATCTCCTGTTAAGGTTACAAATAAGCCTTTTTTATCAAGCGAATTTGCAAAAATTTGCGCTAGTTTTTTTGTTTCTTTTAAAGATGTGACTTTGATTTTCATAAGTATAATTTTACATTAAAAAAGTGTTAACAATTGTAAACAATTAAGTTTATAATTAAAGGTTTTATTTAAAAATGACGATATTTAAATTGAGGTTAGTACAAATAAGGATAAGACAATGAACTACGAAAATGACTTAGAGTTATGTGAATACAATCCTGTAAGTGTGGCTTATCAAGAAGAATTGAGAATGTTGGCAAAAATGGTTGAAGCTCCTGCAATGAGTTTTTTCCAAAAATTGATGAAGAAAATTGTGGTAGCACATGGTGCAAATGTTTAGATTAAATTAATTTCGAAATTGAAAATTTAAAGCCCTGAGCAATCGGGGCTTTTTGGTGTTTGAATAGACGTTGAGAATAAAGATTTTATACTTTGCTGATTTAGCACCGACTTCGTATTGCTCCTGAGGGACTTCGTCCCACGTCG
>JAZUSV010000252.1:0-2879 GCA_045606885.1 Candidatus Gastranaerophilales bacterium
TTAATGATGTAAAAAATGATTTAATTCAAGTTTATTCAAAAGTTATTGCATCAATTGATTTTCCAGAAGATGTGGCCGAAGTGGATAATAATTACATCGTATCGATATGTAATGATAAAATACTTGAAATTGAAAACATACTCTCTAACTCTAGAAGCCACGATTTTATAAGAGATGGTTTAAATGCATGTTTAATAGGAAAACCAAATGTTGGTAAAAGCTCCTTGTTTAACGCACTTTTAAACTATTCTCGTTCAATTGTTACCCATATTGAAGGCACAACAAGAGATACAATCAAAGAAACAATAAATTTAAACGGATATTTGATTAACTTTATCGATACCGCAGGAATTCGAGATAAAAATGAGGCCGATTTTGTTGAACAAATTGGGATTGACAATTCAATTGAATCAATAAAAGAATCTCAAATTGTTATGTTTTTATTTGAAAATAGTATTGATGAAATCGATAAAAACCTACTTGAAATTGCAGAAAATAAAGAAATTATCTTTATTAAAACCAAGTGTGACTTAAATTCAAATTCTTGTGAAAATGCTATTGAAATAAGCTCCAAAACAGGATTTGGAATTGATGTTTTAAAAGATAAAATTACAGATATAATTAAAAAATTAATTCCTCAAGATAGCAATTACACAACAAACAAACGTCAGCAAACTTGTCTTTTAAGGGCTAGTGAGTCTTTAAAAAATGTCTTAAAAACTGCACAATTAGATGATTTAGCGGATTTGTTTGCAATGGATTTAAAACAAGCAATTTTAGCTTTAGATGAAATTACAGGCGAAGTCTTAACGGATACAATTTTAGATAATATTTTCGATAATTTCTGTATTGGAAAATAGTTAAATATCTATTTTAAAAACCTTGTATCTGGTATGTGAGCCGTCTGCTGTGTATATTATTGGATAAGGATTACCTTTTTCATCGCTTATATCGCTAATATCAAGCCCATTTGAACTTAAAGCCCAGCCTTTTACAAAAGCACTAAATATTTTTGAGCTTACATCTCCATAATCGCTAAGTTGCGCAAGCGGATTGTGTTTTGAACCTTTTTTTAAATAATTTTTATTGTCCGTATCGTTAAAAATGCGAATTGCATCTTTTTGCAGCTCAGTTAATTTATCGTCATTAGATCTCATGAAAAACAGTTGTATGCTATCTTTTTTTGTTTCTCTGTCATAGAAAAACGAGTTAAAAAGAATAATTCTTCTTCCTTGTTTATCAAAATCACTTATTATGAAAATGTCGTCATTTGGCTTGATATTTTGACTTGAAACAAGCGTTTCAATTGATTTTGGTGCTTTAGATTTAAAATTTTCTTCGGACATTGACCACATTTTAGTTGTTGTAATTTGTCCATTCGCATCTTTATTTTCAAACGACCTTGAAATTACCTTTTGAGGACCTTCGATTTTTTTAATTGGCTCTTTTTTGACTGTTTTTACGGGTTCATCGGGTATATAATCATCAAGACGCACCTTAAAACTGCCTTTAAAAAGTATATTTGAATTATATCTTGTAAAATTATTAATATTTGAAATTCTCATACTATATCCATTGTGAATTGTAGTAATATGTTATTTTTCCGTCTTTGCTAAAAAATACAGGATAGTATTCGTTTCTTGAATTAAAATCATCGAGCGCTGGGTTTTGAATATTTTTTGCACTGTCTTTAATTGCAGTTTTTAATTCATCTGAGTTGAATGAATTTTCCATTTTGTATAATGGATTAAATATGCTATTGCTTGCTAATTTTTTCCTTGTTTCATCGTCATAAAAAAGCTTATATGCAGCTTTTTGGGTTTTTGTCATTTTTGGCGAAGTAGATGTTAGAATAATAAATTGCATTTTTTCTTCACCATTTTCATCAATGAAAAATGAGTTAAAATATGTTTCAAATTTGCCGTCATGTGCCTGTCCATTTACTATAAAAAGAGTGTCAAATGGATCTAAACCGTTAACATTTGATATCCTAACAACTTTTTTAATTGCCTCATAGTCGCATTTGCTAGGATCGGCACTCATAACAAAGCGTTCGACTTGCGTATTGTCAAACAAATTTTTTGCTTTTAGGGATATTTTATCAACAAATTTATGGAAATCTGTATCTTTTGGCTGAAATATAAACGAATCTCCGAAAGAAACCGAATTTGTTGTGTTAAATTTTTTATTTTCGACTGTTTTAATTGATGGCGAATAATTAGTATACGCTGGGGAAATAATCTTCATAAGATACCTGCAATGTGTGCTACATTAATATAAAACGTAAAAAATTATTTATTTGCTATATATTTTGCAACTGCTTCACCCATTGACATACAACTTTTTTGAACTCGAAGAGCGCTATGAGCCATAAAATCAGCACCAAGCACCTTTCCAATGACAAATAAATTATCATAATTCGCACTAATAAGCGCTTCTATAGGAAGTTGATATGTTGAAGTTTTCTTTAATATTGAACCATCTTTTTTATCGGAATGAATATCAATTGAATAATTCGCCTCAAGAACAGGATTATCAAATGTTTTAGAACTCGTTAAATCGTCTTTTGTGAAAATATATCTGGTTTTTACTCTGTTTTGTTCACGAATGCCTGTTTGAGTTGCAATATTTGTAATTATTGCATTTTCAAAGCCATCAAAATTAGCTTTTGTGAAGGTATACAGTCTCCAAATTGCCTGACGAGCTTTTAAGAGCTCTTTAGAATACTTGTAAGGGTCATCATTATAATTATTTATTCGAGGGCAATTAAAGGCAACCTGAGCGTCACCACCAGCTATTGAAAACAATTGAAAATAAGCTCGGTCTTCTTCTTTTAATAGTCCTTGTTCAATGCCTTTTATTAAATATTTATCTAGCGC
>JAZUSV010000253.1:0-15562 GCA_045606885.1 Candidatus Gastranaerophilales bacterium
CCTTCCCCACAAAGTAGTTTTACTCACACACAAAACACACTACTAACACAACACACTAACCAATCACACGAGAATCAAGCAAACAGATTTTCAATCCTTCCTTTCAGGAAGGATTTTTTTTGTTTTTGGACTGCCACGAGCTAAAGCTCTCGCAGTGATAAATTGAGTCATTCTGAGACTTAGCCAAAGAATCTTAAACATAAAGTCAATGAGATGTTTCGCTTCGCTCAACATGACATAAACAATTGTCATTGCGAGGGCGTAGCCCGAAGAATCTTGTTTACACAACACAAAAAATCCTTCACTTTACTCGGAATTACGCAAAAAATAAACCAACATATACAAATATGCTGGTTTATTTCGGTAGTATATAACTTACTAAAACTACTTGTTATACAATGCTGACGGTGTACAATATACTTTATTGAATTTTGCATTTGACTCACCAGGCCATGCATCTTTATTTGTACATGTACCCTTGGGGGCAGAAAAAATAGTGCTCTGCCACTTGCTAGAATACAAGCCAATAGTATCTTTTCTGTCAGAATTTAAAGGCCATTCTGGTGCAAAAATAGCACCACTAGGATATGTAACAGTAACGTTTGCTTTATCCTCCGCTGTTGGTTTATTGTTATTATAGTTAAATACCCATGTATGCGGACCATCTTGTTTTTCGCAGGTAGCAGACATTATTACACGATTTTCATATTCAGCATCACAATAATAGAAACTATTGTCACACCATCCTTTACTACAAGCTTCACCAGAATTATGAGCCATATCGCAAGTAGTGCAACTTTGCATTGCAAAACTATAACCACGAGTATCTGGTCTCATTAATACAGGACGGTATCCGCAGCCGCATTCGTAACATTGATAAAAGCTTACGCCAGAAGCATAATTAGTACCTAAATAGCACTTATTGCAATACCACAAATACGAATTACAACGATGACCATTTGTGCAATTGCCCGATGGCATATATGATTCGCTCTCGCCATTTGTTTGCTTTCCGCTTTGTGCTTCAGGAACAAAGCCTGTTCGACAAACAAAACATTTATTTGGTGAACCAGTAAAACAGGTGTCACAATTTTCTACAGAACATGCAGCAGCACATGAACAATCTGAAACACTATATCCACCGCTACATGCTGTACAGCAACCTGTTGCAGCATTACATGAAGTGCAGTTTGGATGGATATTTGAACAAGACGTTGAACAACTTGAAGAACAACTGCTTGTTTGATAATATCCTGCACTACAAGATGAACAGCCAGAAGCACCTGCTGCAGAATATTGACCAGCAGCACAACAACCTGATGGGGCTGTTAAGCAAGTGCTTCCGCAATATTGACCTGCAGGGCAGCTTGAGCAGCTTGATTTACCTTCATTTGGTTGATATTGTCCGGCTGGACAGCAATTACAACCGCATTGACCTGTCGAGCCTTGATATTGACCAGCAGGACAGTTATAGCAACCGGTTTGACCCGTATATGGTTGGTATTGACCAGCAGGACATGCATTGTATCCCGTTTGACCTGTGTTTGCCTGATAATGCCCACAAGGAACTGCTAAACATCCTGTTTGACCTGTGTTTGGTTGATATTGACCAGCAGGACAAGCAGGTGCATCTGATCGTCCGGTTCCAGGGCAATAGTGTCCAGCTGGACATGTTTTACAAGTGGTTTTACCTTCTTCATTTTGATAAGAACCCGCCCAACAAGCCTTGCATGAACCTTTTGCGTATTCATCTTGATATGTACCCTTACCACAAGGTATAGGTGCTTGATTTCCTGTACCAGGACAATATTTTCCTGGAGGACATTGCTTGCAACTTGTTTTACCTGTTTCATCCTGATAATATCCTTCAGGACATGCTGTGCCAACAGTCATACAAGTTGAAGGACATTGCTTACCTTTTGGACAAGCTTTACAGCTTCCTTGACCGGCAGAATCTTGATATTGGCCCGCAGGACAACAATTACAACCACATTGAGCCGTGCTTGCTTGATAATATCCAGCAGGGCAATTTGTACACGCAGTTTGTCCCCAATTAGGGTTATATTTACCAACAGGACAGGCTATACAAGAACCTTGTGTAGTACTTGGTTGGTAATAACCACAAGTGCAGGCAGCAGGAGATGCTCCACATTGGTAACCTTGAGGACAAGCATATTGCTGACAAGCACCTGATTGATTTCTTGTCCAATAACCTGTACTTACAGCTGTACAGCTTGCGGCACCAGCTGAAGAATATTGAAGATTAGGACAAGTTTTGCAACTTGTTTTACCTGTTCCATCTTGATAACTACCACAAGGGCAATTTATACATGCATCATGGGTGCCTGATGTTGGCATATATTTACCTGCAGGACAAGCCTCACACGCAGTTTTGGCTGCATTAGGAACCTTACCTGCTGGGCATGGCGTACATTTTGTAGCACCTTCACCTGATATATGACCTGTTGGACAGGCAGAACATGAGCTTGCTGCCGTACCACCTTCAGTGGCTCTAAAAGTACCGGCAGGACAATTTGTTGGTCCTGAGCTACCTGCAGGACAATATTTTCCGGCAGGACAAACAACCTTTACAGGAGGAGTAGTACAACTATTTGCCTGATTTACCTTAGTTGCACCAATTTCTGCATTAGAGCTGAACGATGCACCTGTAAAATTACAATTTGCAGGAACTGTTGCAGGGCAATAATAACCTGCTGGACAATCAGAACAAGAATTTGAAGCAGCACTTGACCATTTACCAGGTAAACAACGAACACAAGTATTTGCGCTATATTTATAATATCCAGCAGGACAAGCAGTACAACGAGGCTGACCTATACCTGAAATATAACCATCGGCACAATCTGGGCAAGTAGCCGTGCCTTTATCACCAGCATAAGTACCAGCAGCACACTTTGTAGTTACACATGCGCCAGCAGATGAATAGTGACCAATATCTGCTGCAACACATTCAACGTTACCCTCACCTCTGGCAACTGTACCAGCAGCACATGACGTACAAGCCGAAGTTCTTCCTGTTTCATTGCTTGCGCTACCGCAAGCACATTTTTTACAAGTAGTTTGACCTGTTTGGTCCTGATATGTTCCTGGTTCACATTGTTTACCAACTGTTGAGCGCCATTCAGGACAATATTTACCTTTTGGGCATTTGCCACATTTGTAGTGATTTTTAACATCGCTATCGGAACTTGAATTACTTTGATATTCTCCAGGAGGACATGGTTTACATTCATGCCACTTAGTACTATCTGCATAAGTACCTTCTGGACAAACAATTTTATTTAAGCCATCGCAGTAATGACCTTTTGGACAAGCAACACAAGATGGTTTAGAACCAAGAGCACTACGCGCTAAATAAAAACCTTTATCACACTTTGTACATTTATTATCATCACAAGTATTGCAATTATCAAATGCGCTATTACAAGCTTCACACTTACAATATTCAACATTCAACCTTGCATGATCAGGACAAGGTCTAGTACATTCTAAACATTTAGACTCAGTACAATGTGTACAATAGCCATCTTCATCAATTGCAGAACATTGTGTTGTAACTTGGTTTGGATTAATTGCAACTTGTTTTTGGCTACTCATTTGTTTTGTT
The DNA here is from genome assembly GCA_045606885.1 of Candidatus Gastranaerophilales bacterium. GTDB lineage: Bacteria > Cyanobacteriota > Vampirovibrionia > Gastranaerophilales > Gastranaerophilaceae > RUG14156. The sequence continues at coordinate 3,629 of JAZUSV010000253.1, forward strand.
ACAACAGGAGTCATTGACCCTGCAATAACAGAAACAGCAACAAGAGTTACCATCAATTCGACCGGAGAAAAACCTAATTTCTTTTTGAAATTTTTACAAAGATTTTTAAAAAAGTTTTTAAGCATTTTTATATCCTTATGTTTAATATTAATATTATTCCACCTTTTTACCAACAATATCCGCTACCGTCATTTGAAGTCATTCCCGTTGGACATTTTGTACATGCTGTTGATTTCCCATAGGAATAATAACCAGCAGAACAATTTGTACAAGCACTACTACCGGCACTACTTGAATACTTACCAGCAGGACAATCCAAACATTTTATATTTATATTATCAGGCCCATACATTCCAGCACTACAATTTGAACATGCAGTAGAAGCTGAAGCAGATGTTGAAGTTTTGCCTTTTCCGCAATTAGTACAAACACTTGCCCCCGCAGCAGAATACGTACCAGCCTCACAAGGAGCACATGCAACTGCGCCTGTTTTGTCGCTAGGCGTAGGAGCTGGACTGTAATAACCAGCAGAACAAGTACTACAAGCTGTTTGACCAATATTTGGGTTATATTTACCCCCAGGACATTTACTGCAACTTGACTGACCTGTTGCACTCTGGTAAGTTCCAGCAGGACAAGGAAGACATTCACCAGCTCCATCAGCACTTGAATAATGACCAACAGGACAAGGTGTGCAATCCGCAGATTGTATATGCGCATAAGTACCAGCAGTACACTTTGTTAATGCACTAGAGCCAGCAGGACATTTATTTCCCATAGAACATGGCCTACATGTTGAAGACCCAGATGACGTCGCATAAGTTCCGGCAGGGCAATTTGCACAAGCAGTTGCACCAGCATAATTAGTATATTTGCCTGCTTGACATTTTATACAAGCTGTTTGTTTAGCTGAACCTTGATATTCTCCAGCTTTACAATCAATGCAAGAATTAACTCCGTCTTTTTTAGAAGCAAGATTTGCTATAACCACTCCAGAAGAATTTAATTCAACAGGAGCATAAGTGCCAGCTGCACAATCCACACAACCAATTTGTGCAACTGTCGCAACAGAACCATTTACAGTTTCTCCAACATTATTTGGTCGAGTTCCTCCAGGGCAAGGTGTGCAAGCATTTGCTCCACCTGTAGAATATGTGCCAGCCGGACATACTACATAGGTGTTCATTTGAGCTTTAGGACAATAATATCCAGCAGGGCAAGATTTACAAGAAGTTTTACCTTGCTCATCCTGATAAGTTTTTCCTTCAATATTAGATGAGACAACTTTATCTGATTCATTTTTTAATCCGCATATTTCGCAATGGTCTTGACCTTTTTCATCTTGATATGTTCCAACAGGACATATTGTCTTTTCTTTTCCATCACAATAGTAGCCTTTTGAGCATTCTACACACGTATTTCCATCCAACCAATAACCTTGTTTGCATTTAGTACATTGTCTTTCGTTGCAAGCATAACAATTTGTAGCAACGGTTGAACATTCTATACAACTACAAGTCGAAATTCGAACAGCTTGAGTTTGAGTACATTGTTTATCGCAAGTAAGACATTCTAACAAATTGCACGATGTGCAATAATAGCCAAAGCGATTAGAGCAGTTTTCGGAAACTTTTGATGGGTTTGCTGCAGTATTAACACTTCGCACTCTTTTTGTAAAAACAGGCGCCATTGCAGCCGTAACGACTGCTGCAAGTATCAGCAGAAACATTAGTTCTAATAATGAAAACCCAGCGCGCTTTTTCATTCTACTCCGTCTATTTGCTATATATAATTATATATAATATAAATTTAAACCTCAAACAATTAAAAGTCCAGAAATTTTAACTTGTATTTTAAAAAATATTAAAAAAAGACAAAATATAGATATATCAAGCATTTCAAAGATTACTTTTCCTTAATTTGTTAAGTTTTGTTAAGAAATTATCCTCTATTTTGATTAATTTAGCAATTATTTAATCAAAAAAAACTTTATTAACTTGTAGGGATATTACACAACACACGTTACACAATTTAACCAATGAGGAGAGGTTTATTATGGGATGGGTTACACTAACTTTAAGAAAGACCGAATTAAAAAGGTCGCACTCCGATTACCAGAAGGAGTTATTAAACATTTCTAGAACAAAACGTCAAATGGCAAGACAGTATCATTACGAACAAACAGTTGTTAAAAATGATATGAACTTCAATTTGAACAATCTTTATTCAGAATACGTTGCAGCGAGAGACGCAGCTCAACAAGCAATGCAAAACGCAACAATTACAAACGCAGACGGTACAGTAACAACAGACCAAGCAGCATACGACCAAGCTTATCAAGAAATGCAAAATGCTAAAGAAGCTTATGAATACGAAAAAAATGCAGCTAAAATGGTTTGGGAAGATGAACTTGCAATGATTGAAGAAGAAGCAAATGACACAGAAACAATGCTTGACCAAGAACAAGTTCAAATCGAAGCTCAACTTGAAGCAATATCTGCAGAGATCGAGGCAGTAGGCGAGGCAATCAGCTCTCAAATCCAGGCTTCTACAATAAAATTATCATAATAGTAATCATTACGATAATTAATCTCTTCAGTGTAACAAAAGTAATATACCATATAAGGACAAGGCCTCCACCTTGTCCTTATTTTTTCATTTGTTCTTTTAATTGATAAGCAGCAGTTAAAATTGGGTCAATTGAGCTTGAAAATGGCGGTGCATAAGCTAAATCCAAATGCAAAAGCTGTTCAACAGTCAAACGTGAGCGAAGAGCGGAGGTTATCGTATTAATTCTTTGAGAAATATTTCCACTCCAGCCAATTCCTTGAGCACCAAGAATTTCGCCACTTCTCTTATCAGCAACAAGCTTAATTGTCAGTTTGTTTGTATCAGGCATATAACCAGCTTTGTCGTTCTTTGTAATTGTTGCACTTATCGGCTCAAGGTTAATTAAATCCTTATATTTCAGTGCTTCTTGCATAGTTAATCCTGTTTTTGAAACCGTAAATTCAAAAAATTTAGTGATTGTTGATTTTAAAACACCATCAAAGCTTTCAAAACAATCATCGCAAGTGGCGTTAATTGCAGCAACTCTGCCTTCTTTATTTGCAATTGTACCAAGACCAATATATGTTGCTTGACGAGTAATTATACAATATTTTTCAGCGCAATCACCACAAGCATAAATATTTGGAATATTTGTTCTCATTTTATTATCAACTTTTATAGCACCTGTTGAACCAAGAATAATTCCTGCGTTCTTTGCTAAATTCACATTTGGCTTTGCCCCTGTTGCAAGAACACAAAAATCGGCAAAATATTCATTATTTAAATCAGTAACGGCACTTATAAAATTATTATTTTCATCAACCTTGAATTCAATAACATTCTCACTAAAACAGGTTTTTAGCTTGTCTTTACACTTGTAAGCTATCATATCTTGAATTAATTTTGAAAAATCTTCATCAAAATCAGAAGCAAAACGGTTGTTTTTCTCAATCAAAACAACATCTAAGCCGTTTTTTATAAAAGCTTCAATTAATTCAATTGCAATATAACCTCCACCAACAATCAAAACAGTCTTACTAACCTTCATCTTTTCTTTAACCAAAACACCAGAACAAAGACTACGAAGAGTGAAAATATTATTTGCGTTGGCATTTTTGACCTGTGGCAAATTAACATGTGCACCAAGTGCCAAAATTAACTCGTCATAAAAAATATGATTATTATTAATCAAAATGCAATTTTTTTCAGGAAAAATCTCTTGAGCTTCATGTTGCAGAAAAACTGAAATTCCATTATTAATAAACTCTTGAGGGGTTCTAACGATTAATTTATTAATATCTTGAACAGAGCCTTCAACATAATATGGCAAACCACACAAAGAATAAGCTATATCACATTCACGAGTATAAAGCTCAACATGGTTTTTTGGATTTTGCCTTTTGGCTTTGGATGCAGCCTTTGCTCCTGCTGCTCCACCACCTATAACGATAATTTTTTTCATGGTAAATTTATTTTAGAAAAAGGAGAAAAAAATTGTATCTGACAGGTGGGCAATTTAAAGGGCACAAAATAGAAGTTCCAACAAATGTTAAACCAACATTATCAAAAGTAAGAGAAAGTGTTTTTAATATTCTTTTGCAATATGATTTTTCAGATAATAAATTTTTAAATATGTTTTCAGGAAGCGCCATTATGGGTCTTGAAGCAATTTCAAGAGGATATAGTGTAGCTGAGCTTGAAATTAGCTCAAAAACAGCACAAATTATTAAAAGCAATTATAAAAAATTAAAATTAACTCCAAATATAACAATTTGCGATTGTTTAAAATATCAAACAAATGAAAAATTTAATATAATTTATGCAGATCCACCTTGGGATATGGACTATAAGCCAATTATTTTAAAAGCAAACGAATTACTAACAGATGATGGAATAATCATTTTAGAATACGATAAAACTAAAAATATCGATATTCAAAACATATTAGATGAATTAAATATCGATATTGAAATAGTTAAATCTAAAAAATATGGTCGTTGTTTACTTTCAATTTTAAGAAAAATCTAATTTTCTTTTTGTTTTAAGGCCGCTTTAATTAGCCCATTAAACAATGGGTGCGGATTTTGTGGACGAGATTTAAACTCAGGATGGAATTGGCAAGCAATAAAATAATCATTCTTTGGATATTCAACAATTTCTGCCAATAATCCATCAGGACTTGTTCCACAAATCACAAGACCAGCTTCAATCAAAATATCCTTGTATTCACTATTAAACTCAAAACGATGTCTGTGGCGCTCTAAAATTAAATCAGAACCGTAGACTTCGTGTGCTTTTGAATCAGGCGAAATTTTACAAGGATATGACCCAAGGCGCATTGTTGCACCGTATCCTGCTATATTTTTTTGTTCTTCCATCAAATCTACAACTTTATAAGGGGTGTTTTTGTCAAATTCTGTAGAATTTGCATTTTTCAAGCCTGCAACATTTCTTGAAAATTCAATCACTGCACATTGCATGCCAAGGCAAAGTCCCAAATATGGAACATTATTTTCTCTTGCATATTGAACAACTTTTAATTTACCTTCAATTCCTCGAACTCCAAAACCCCCAGGAACAACAATCGCATCAACATCCGCTAAGTGTGATGCTGCTTCTTCATCTGAAATAATTTCTTCTGAGGCAATCCATTTTAAATTAATCTTTGTATTATTTTGGAAACCTGCATGCTTTAAGCTTTCAACAACTGAAATATAAGCGTCGTTCAGCTCCGTATATTTTCCAGCAATTGCAATGGTCAACTCTTGCTTTGGATTATTAATTTTATTAATCAAATCCGCCCAATCAGATAAATCAGGGGTTCTATCTTCAAGTCCTAATGTTTTTAATACTTGAGAGGTTATTCCTTGTTTTTCAAGATACAAAGGAACTTCGTAAATTGATTTCATATCTTTACATTCAACAACAGAATCTTTATTTACAGAGCAAAATAGTGCAATTTTATCTTTTTCAGCCTTAGACACGGGAACTTGTGTTCTTAAAACTAACATTTCAGGCTGAATTCCATAACTTCTCAAAACATTAACACTATGCTGTGTTGGTTTTGTTTTTAATTCACCAGATGTTGGCAAATATGGTAATAATGTTACATGTATTGACATTGAATTTTGAAAACCAACTTCAGAACGAAATTGCCTAATTGCTTCAATGAACGGCAAACTTTCAATGTCGCCAATTGTTCCACCAACCTCAGCAATTAAAATATCTGGATTATTTCTTTTAGATGCCAAAGTTAATCGAGATTTGATTTCACCTGTAATGTGTGGAATCATTTGAACAGTAGCGCCTAGATACTCTCCACGCCTTTCTTTATTAATTACAGTTTGATAAACAGAGCCAGATGTAACATTGTTGATTTGAGACAAACTTGTATCAATAAATCTTTCATAATGTCCCAAATCTAAATCGGTTTCAGCTCCATCATCACAAACAAAAACTTCACCATGTTGAAAAGGACTCATTGTTCCAGGGTCAACATTAATATATGGGTCAAATTTTTGTATTGAAACCTTGTACCCCCTTGAAACCAAAAGCCTACCTAAAGAGGCGGCTACAATCCCTTTTCCTAAAGAGCTAACTACACCGCCTGTAATAAAAATATATTTTGTCATCTTTCCCCTTAATTTATTTTTGGAACCTTGAAAAATTCTCCCTCGACATCAGGAGCATTGCTCATCAATTCCTCTCTTGTATTTTCGTAAATTTTATTATCTTCTCTCATGACATTTACAAAATCAATAGGATGATTCATAGGCTCAACCCCTGTTGTATCAACTTCGTTCATTTTTTCAACATGAGCTAAAACATCTCCTAATTGATGAGTAAACATCTCTTTTTCTGCTTCAGTTAATTCTAATCTTGCAAGTTTTGCAACGTGTTCTACATCTTTTGTTGTTATCATAATTTTTTCCTCATTTCTAACTTAACAAAAATCTTAAGATATTGCAATTTTTTATTAAGTTAATTTATAATTTTCTTATGGATAAGAAAAATGTATTAATAGTAGAGGACCATGCACTAACATCTTTTGCACTTAAAACATCTCTTTCTTGTGTTGATTTTATTGACGAAGTGACAGATGTAAATAATGCAAACGAAGCGTTTGATGTGTTGGAAAAAAATAAAATAGATTTAATTTTATTAGACCTAGGTTTACCAGAAATCAATGGCGTTGAGGCACTAAAAACAATTAGAGAAAAAGACAAAGAAGTAAAAATTGTAATTTTAACTTCTCACTGTGATAAAGAAGAAGTGTTAAAATGCCTAGAACACGGCATAAACGCATATTGCACAAAAGAAATAAAACCAGATAAATTATGTGACGTGATAAAAGATGTCCTTGATGGTTCTATGTATTTTGATTCAAAAGTTTCTTCTTATGTCATGGAACAAACTTCCAAAACAAATGACGAAAAAATTCTTGGCGACATATCCGTAAAAGATTGTTACAATTTGACCCAACAAGAAAAAAGGGTATTAATATTGTTAGCAAGTGGAAATAACAACTCGCAAATTGCATCAAAACTTGCAATTTCAGTTAACACAACAAAAGTTCATGTATGCTCAATTTTGCAAAAAATGGGTGTAGAAGATAGAACTCAAGCAGCTATTAAAGCAATTAGAGAAAATCTGATAAATTAAAGGGAATTATGAGCTCACTAGGTAAGATTTTAATTATCGACGACAATCCAAAACTTTTACAAGATGCCCTTCCGATGTATGGTTACGAGGTTAAGGCAGCAACAGACGGTTTGTTAGGCTTAAAGTTATTAGACGAGAGTCATGACTACGACTTAGTTATTTTAGATGTCGTAATGCCAAATTTAGACGGTTGGGAAACTTTAAAAGCCATAAGAAAAAGTGAAAAATTTTCCCAAATTCCAATTATTATGCTAACTTCTATATCTGACGCAAACAAACAAATATCAGGATTAAAGTTTGGCGCAGATGACTATATTGTTAAACCATTTGTTTTACCAAACTTATTAGCAAGGATTGAAGCGTTATTAAGACGCTCAACGTGGAATAAAGATACAAAACAAACAAATGCCCTACCTTTTGTTAAAGGTGAAGAAATTTCACCACTTACACAAAGAGAAAAAGAAATTTTAATACTTGTAGCAAAAGGTGACACAAACTCACAAATAGCTCAAAAACTATTCGTAAGAGAAGTAACCGTAAAAACTCACCTAAATAGTATTTTTAGAAAATTGAAAGTTGGAAACAGGGTGCAGGCGGTTCTTTTAGCTCAGCAAACAGAACTAATTTAAAAAGGAAAAACGATGTCAAAAGAAAATTTAGTTGATTTAATTTTAAATAATTATAATGAATTTGCTTCACAACACGAAAAAAATTCAGACATGGATATATCGGAAGCAGATTTTTCACATGCTAATATCGAAAATGCAGATTTTACAAACATTGATTTTTCCGGTTCAAGTTTTGCAGAGTGCAATCTTTTGAATGTAAAATTTATCGACTGCGATTTAACAAGTGCTGATTTTTCAAGAGCACAAGTTTCAGAATGTGATTTTTCTGGTTCAATTTTAAACGGAACGAGTTTTAATTATGCCGTTTTAAACTACTGCAATTTTTCAGACGCAGATATGGCTGGTGCAAATTTCTCAGAAGCAGATTTAACAGATAGTGATTTTTCAACAAGTGAAAACCTTGATTCATGTAGATTTGATGAATCAACAGTTTGGCCCGATGCAGACAAATTGCCTGAAGATTTCGATTGCACATACAACTACGATTTATCCACCCTAAGAGATGATGAAGAAGGACAAAGCGAAGATTATTAGTCGTTTTCAATGACTAATTCTGAATTATTAACTCCAACAATTCTAGTTTTGTTTTTATCTTTTGAATAAACACCTGTTTTGATGGTGTACGTTTTGGTGTCTTCATAAAAAATAATATTGTGTCCACCTTTAAACAAAATTAAAATGTCACCTTGAAATATTTCAGCACTCTTGATATAAGCACCTTTTGTATTGTAAAAATCAACCCTAGCACTACCTTGTTGAACCATGATTATTTCATCAACAGTTGAACTTTTTTTAAAAATCTTATTATGACAATGAGCACCAGTTTTGTGGTTTTTAGGATATGATATCACACCAAATTGCATTTCATCAGTCTCTGAAGTAAAAAACTCGTTGTCTTGAGTCTTGTAAGAGGCTCTAATGATTTTAGCATATATTGTTTCGTTTTCTTGAATAATTTTAATCATTACAGATTGATTAACTTATTGTTTCCATCCACATGTGCAATTTTAGGTTTAAAGGTTTTTTGCTCTTCTTGAGTCAATAGAGCATAAGCAACAATAATTATTTTATCTTTAACTTGCACTTTTCGAGCAGCAGCACCGTTTAAACATATCACGCCAGAATTTGCTTTCCCTTCAATAACGTAAGTTGAAAATCTTTCACCATTGTTGATGTCCAAAATTTCCACTTTTTGATTTTCTTTAATACCAACGCTATCTAATAAAACCTTGTCAATTGTGATTGAGCCAACGTATTCCAAGTTTGCTTCTGTAACTGTTGCCCTATGTATTTTTGCATATAAAAATTCGTTTAACATACAATTATTTTATCACAAAAAATAATTGCAACGAACTTGATTTTTATCACCAATTGAACACAATTTTTGCTTGTATTCAGACTTATTTGCCCCGATTCTATCTGTTTTATAGGACATCAAAGTAATTTCATTACCATATTTATCAATTACACCACAATGTTTTTTATCGATACATGCTTTAGTGTAATATTTTAAAAATGGACACAAATGTTCATATTTTGGCTCAATTATCCAATTACCATTTTTATCAATTGTGCCGTATTTTAAATTATTATCAATAGAAATTGCAACAATAGCGTAATCGTTATTATATTCTTCAGCCTTGTCAAATTTATAATCAACAACCAATTTGCCATTTTGGTTTTTATAACCATACTTTTTGGTCAATTCGTCATAAGATTTAATCAATTCTTTATTATTTTTGAATGCGAATTTAGCTAATTCAAAAGGTAAAGCAAGTTGCGCTTTAAGGCGTGAAGAGTACACATTCAAAGGAATAATTGTTTTAATATTTTTTCTCGTCACATAGCCATAACTTGTAGCATTTTTAATTGGAAACAAATATTTAAATGCAAAATAGTTTACACTAACTTCTATCAAAATAAATATACACACCAAATGAATGGCAATAATAGTTGTTTTTTCAAAAATTTTCTTCATAACTTACCCTATAATATTATGCCACATGACTCAAAATTTTTAAACAAAAAAATAAATGCGGTTACTAAAACCGCATAAGTCAAGAAAGGAATGGTTAGACTATTAACTTTCATGATTATTACACATAAAAAATTACTAATGCAATTTTGTTACTAAATTGTTACACATACTAAACAATATGCATACTATTTATTCAATCCCTCTTGCCCTAAGGTATATTTTAAAATCGTTTAAAATTGTTTCTTTGAGGTTGTTTTCAGTTTCTTTGGTAACATAAAAATTCCCAACACCTGAAATCAAATAATTTAAATTAATGTCAAATTTAATGTTTAACTTGTGCAACACAGAAATACTTGGAGAACTTTTTGAATTTTCCATGTTTGAAATTGCTTGTTTTGTAACGCCCAAAGATTTTGCAAGTTCATCTTGCGACATGTTAAGTTGCTGTCTTAGCAGTTTTATCCTGCTTCCCATCTTATTCATAAATTAATCCTTAAATTAATAAACCATTACTTGACAAAGTTAACAGCATGTTGTACTGTAATCATATCAACTGTCAATTTAATTATAACATAATAAATAGATAATTTACATACACATTATGATGGAATTAAGAAAAGATGAAAAAGGGTGCGGAGCAAAAACTGCCAGAAGAAGAGGCAAAATTTGTTGATTATATTTTTCAAGGAATGACAATTTCACAAATAGCAAAGAAATTAAACTGTTCACATTCAACAGTATCATACCAATTAACGAATTTGTATTCAAAATATAATGCAAAATCACGGTATGAATTTGTAGTTCAAGTGTTTGAAAAAGTTATTAACAACTATAAACTATTGGTTAACTCAAAAAGCTCAAAAGTTGTCGTTTTAGAAAATAAAATGGAAATTCTAAAAAACATTATGTCTTTTTTGATTACAAACCAAAACAATCCTGGAGTTTTTGAATATTGGGCAAAAGAAGCCCAAAAACACCTTTAAATTTACTTATTAACTCTCTACTTATTCGATTAATCCGCCCCGTCAGGGGCTTTTTTTAAAATCCAAGTTTAATTTCTTCTTTTTTATTTTTGAAACTAGAAAATTGACCACTTTTAGTTATTGCAACTTTACCAGAGCGCACAAATTCCTTGATTCCAAAAGGACGAACAAGTTCAGCAAAAGTTTGCACTTGCTTTTCATCACCATCAATTTTGACTGTGTAAACTTTTTCGTTCACATCCATTACTGTTGCTTTAGCTTGAGCAACGATATTCATAAATTCAGCTCTATTTTCGTCATTTACGCTTATTTTTAACAAGCCAATTTCATATTCGATAGCATCTCCAATTGAGAGATTTGCAACTTTAATAACCGGAATTAATCTGTTTAATTGTTTGCAAATTTGTTCAATTACATCGTCATCTGCTTTTGTAACAATAGTTACACGAGAATATATGCTATCCAATGTTGGCGCAACTGTAAGGCTTTCAATGTTGTAACCACGACCAGAAAATAAATCTACAATTCGTGATAAAACACCTACTTCATTTGTAACCAAAACCGATATAGTATGATTTATCGCCATTTTAGCACTCCTCTCTTGATAATAATACTTTGTCGATTGGTTGACCAGCTAAAACCCAAGGATAAACCATCTCGAAATTTTCACAAACAAAATCAATCATAACAGGTCCATCATAATTAATTGCACGCTCTAGAGCTGGAATAATCTCTTGTTCATGTTCCACTCTTATGCCAAGTGCGCCGTAGCTTTGTGCTAATTTTACAAAATCAGGAGAAGAAATTTTTGTTTGAGAATAATGTTTGTTATAAATTTTTTCTTGCCATTGACGAACCATACCAAGATAACCATTATTAATAATGCAATTAATAACTTTGAATTTATAATCGACACAAGTCATCAATTCCTGTATGTTCATTTGAATTGAGCCATCACCTGCAATATTTAAAACATATTTATCTTTACAAGCAACACAAGCACCCATTGCAGAAGGAAAGCCAAAACCCATAGTTCCAAGACCACCTGAAGTTATTAATTTTCTAGGTTGATTGAACTTAAAGTTTTGCGCAGTCCACATCTGATGTTGACCAACTTCTGTTGAAACAACGG
>JAZUSV010000254.1:0-1924 GCA_045606885.1 Candidatus Gastranaerophilales bacterium
GGTAACAGTGCAATTTATTATAGATATGATTGTGACGTTTATGCTTATGCATATTACGAACCAATTGAATACACAATCAACTTCTATTATGTTTCAGACGCTGAGTCTACAGTTGATTTGCATTCTGGCTATTACAATGGGTTTACTAACTGGACAGAACATTATCACATTAACAACTATGGTTGCGCTGAATGTGATAAGACAGTTGCAACTTATAAGACAATTACTCTTAAGTTCAACGAAGCTCTTGTTCTTGATTTTGAAACATACAACTTGAACAACAATAACAAAACTCCTTATGGATTTGACTTTAAGTATTGGATGTTCTCTAAAGACCAAAGTCCAATTGGAAGCTATGCTGATTATGATGATTACACCTTGGGTGTTTACAATGTCGGCAACAGATTCTATTTTGGTGAAGATTGCTCTGCAGATAACATTCTTTCACAAGCTCCAACAAGTTATGTGAAAGGACACTTTGGTTACAACTATAATGTTTCAACAGTTGGAAACTTTGAAGGCATTGACCATAACACAAACTTTGTTTATGATTTGTCTAAACAGACAACAGGAAACAACACTATTGTTGAATATTGGGATTTATATGACCAAACAACATATAGTTTCTATGCATACTATAGAAAAGAAATTTACAATTATTATTATCACTATGCGACAACTGCTCAAAATGACAAGGCAAACAAACTTGGTCAATATAGCACTCGCACAGGCACTTACTTTAAAGATGATTCAACAATTGCAGAACATGATGGACAAGTTAAGTTTGGTGATGTGATTGTGCTTTCAGATTTATATAGAAATGCGCTTCCAACAAACTATTCATTTGTTGGTTGGTTTGAAACAACCCAGGCTGTTGATTATCAAATCTATCGTGAAGCTGATTATTATGCTTATGATTTAGGTTTATATTATTATCTTGATTCAACAAGCGGTGAAAAGGTTTATATAAACAACTCATCAACAAGTATTTCAACAAAAGATTCACTTGTTCATGCAGAACAAACAAGATATGGTGAGTTCTATTCTTCAACGATTAGATATATTCCTGAACACACAGATGGTGATTATCATTTAATTGATTCAGACAGACACTTCTATGCGATTTATAGACTTAATGTTTATGATTATAGAATTGAAACATATCAAGATGAAAATTCATATTCAACAGTTCAAAACGCTGGCGTAAATAAAGAATTAATTAACACTGAAGCTTATAAATATATTGACACAATTACATACACTGGTTCGAATACGGCTGGTGAAAGCGTAACTGATGGTGTTGTTGTTGATGCAGATAATAGTGTTTATGGAACTTCTATTCCTTATACATATGATAACAAAATTCAAGCTGTGCAATCACAAACCTTGGTGATTAAAATTCAAATGATGCTTGGCTTTAAGTTAGACTTCTTGATAATGCATAATGCAGATAATAGTTATGCAGATGTTGAATCTTATGAGTATGTTGATTATGCAGGAACTAGTCTTGTTGCAAACAACATAACAATCGACAAAACTGAAAATCATGCAACTTCAACAACTGTTCCATATAGCTATGTGATTACAATCACAAATGTTCACACATTTGATGAAAGTGGAACAAAACATGAAAGTTATAGTGATTATGCAACTGCTTATTCATCATGCTACGGCGCATTTGAAATTGGTTTTGTTCCAATTAAATATGATTATCTCAACTATAGTGAAGAAGGCAATCATAACTATTCAATCAAAGGCGCACATTATGTTTATAATTCAACAGAACTTGCAAGTTATTATAACGCTGCAACAACAAGCACAAAAGTTAACTACGCTAACACAATGCTTGTTCAGTTCTGGCCAAAATACAACAAGCTTTCAACAGGAAATGTTACTGAAATTTCTTCATATTTAAGTTCACTTC
>JAZUSV010000255.1:0-5177 GCA_045606885.1 Candidatus Gastranaerophilales bacterium
TTGAAGAATTAGTAAATCTTGTTTCAAAAATGAAAAAACAAGTTAAAGAATTAAAAAGTCAATTTGATATAACAATTTCAACTTCAACCTTCATTCCAAAAGCTCAAACACCATTTGAAATGGCTGAAAGAACCGATAAGAAAACATTAGAAAATAGAATTAACTATCTAAAAAAAGCATTTCATAAAATGGGCATAACTTTTAGACCATCAAGTGTTGATTGGGATGTAATTCAAAGCATTTTATCAAGATATGACAAATCTTTAGCAGATTTATTAATTGAAGTTGTGCAAAGAGGCGGAAATCTTGGAGCCTTTAAACAAGCTTGGAAAGAATTTTATAAAAAGGGTTTGTTAATTTCATTTGAAGAAGCCTCAAAATTACCTTTTGACACAACAAAAGACCCTTCTTGGAACTTTATTAAAACAGGTGTAAATAAAAAAGCAATCACTTTTTAATTACCGAAAACCCCGTGCTATAAAGCACGAGGTTTAAACATAACATCCAAGCTCAAAAGGGGATTAGGGGTTTTCTAAAATAAATTTATTTGATTTATCATTGAAAGATTATTCAGTTGTGTGCTAAGTGTAAATGAATTATCAAAAGATTTTACATTTCTTTGTTGGAAATCAACATACAAGCGCTCAACTCTGTCTTCTAGGTCTGTGATGTCTTGCCTTAGCTCGTCATCATCCATGCCAACCATCAGTTTTGCAAGTTCGTCTTTGATGTCATCAATATCATCTTTTGGGTCAGGATTAAAAGGAATGTTTAGCTGATACATAATGTCAGCCCAAGGACGACTTGAATTTGGAAGTTGGGTTTCGCCTTTTTCTTCTTCTTTTGTTTCTTTGGCTTTCTTAAGCAAAATTATGTTTAGAGTTTCGTTATCAGTTGGAGTTAGTCCATATTTTTGCATTTCACGTTCAAGAGGAGACTGTTTCTTCTCTTGTTCTTCCTTGTTGATTTTGTAGTAGTATTCGTATATCGAAATACCACTGATTGCATTGATAGACATAATTCTTGATAACCTTCGGCTTGTATTTTTTATATTCCCCAAAAGTACTAAAAAATAACAATTTCCGTGCGTTTTTTGCAATTTAGAGTTATAATTAAGTATGCAGCAATTATTTGAGGCTACTATGGAAAAAAATTATGAAGTGTTGTTAGAAGAAGCAAAAAAAGTAAGTCAAAACAGCTACTCCCCATATTCAAATTTTCCTGTTGGGGCTTGTGTTTTGTATGAAAATGGAAAAAAGTATTCAGGTTGCAATGTTGAAAATGCCAGCTATGGACTAGCTTTGTGTGCAGAAAGAAACGCTATTTCAAGTGCTATATCACAAGGTGAAAAATCTAAAATTAAAGCAATTGCAATTTATTCACCAAAACAGAAAAAATGTATGCCATGTGGCGCATGTAGGCAATGGCTAAGTGAATTTTCTTCAGTTGATTGCAAAACAGAAATTGTTTTAGAAGACGAAAATAACAAGGTGCTCGTATTATCGTTAGCTGAAATTTTTCCTTACGATTTTAAATTTGAAAAATAAAGCAGACGATTAATTAATCGTCTGTTAAAACTTGTTTTAATTCAATATCTGGCTTACCTAAAACTCTTACTAATTCAAGAACCGATGCTTTCATTTGGCATTTTTGGCTCGAATTGTTGAAGAAATCTGTATAGAAACAACCTTCGCAGTTACAGCCTCTTTTGTAGCATTCTATTGCAGTTTGCGTCCATCTTCTCACTGCAGTAGCTCTGCCAAAATCTCTACTCTTTAACACTTTATAAACTCTCCCAAAAAATCTAGTTAGCGCTTGGGTGGCTTTTGCCTTGCCCCCCTTGGCTTTAATTTAATTATATCTTTTCAGTTCCAATTATCAAGCAATTTTCAGGCAATTATTACGACATTTTACAATCATGGTAACGCCTGTCATGCTTGTATTTCAAGGCTTGCCACTGTCCAAGATACATGATATGACATGGTTTCGACAATATGACACATGCAAAACCCATGTGCTGTGCATGAAATGAGGTTTATTAAAAAAGATTAAGGTGTAAACAAATGTAAATTATACATTTTTAAGGCATGCCCGAGCATGCCTTTTAAAAAAATTATTCTTCTTCCGTATGAAATTTATTTTCATTAGTTAATTTTTTAGTTATAGCATATTGAACTTTAGGAATTAAAGTTCCAAGTGCAAAAATTGAAATAGCGGTTGCTACGATATTAAAAGCAAAATTTTTCCTTATTGTTTTATTTGCAGTTTTTTCAATAAATTCTTTTGTGATTTTAACACCTTTTGATTGTGCCTCATCTGTAATTTGTTTAATAAATTTATCAATACTTGCTCTCATTTTTTCAAGATTTTTCTTAGAAACAAATTTAAATTTGTCATCACTTGCACCATTTGTTGCGTGATTAAAAGCATTTTTTAAGAATTTTGGGTCACTTGTCCAACAAGAAGATAAAATATCTTTAGCTTGAACTTTAGAAATAACACCATTTCCTTCAAAAACAGGTTGAAGTTTAGCCATTTCAAGAGCTTTTTGCTCAAATTGGGGATATTTTTTAATAAAATCATCAACTTTAATTACTGAGTTTTGTTCAAATAAAGACTCTATATCTTTTAGCGAAATATCATCAAGCGCAGAATTTACAGCATTAAAATGTTGAAC
Source organism: Candidatus Gastranaerophilales bacterium (assembly GCA_045606885.1). Taxonomy (GTDB): domain Bacteria; phylum Cyanobacteriota; class Vampirovibrionia; order Gastranaerophilales; family Gastranaerophilaceae; genus RUG14156. The sequence continues at coordinate 2,678 of JAZUSV010000255.1, forward strand.
ATCAATTCCATCTTCACCAACTTTTTCTTTCAACATTTCAATGGTTTTTTCTAAAACTTTTGGATTAATGTTTGTATTCTTAGATATTTTGTTAAACAAAGCAACCAAATGAGGAGTAGCAAACAAGTAGAAATATATTGAAGAAATGTCTCTAAATAAACCTTCAATTTTTCGATATTTATTTGGTGCATTATGAAATCTTCCTGCAACAACACCTGTATCTGTAATCAAAAGTCTTGCAGTTGAATTATTTTCCAAAATGTGTGCAGCCATAATAGTTTTATCTAATAAAGAAGTAAAAGAAACGTCTTTGTTTTTCTTTGTTTTGCTTTGATATTCTTCAAAACTTGGCATTTTGAAGGTTTCTTCTTTTTTCTTTTCTTGTTCTTGTTTTTTAAGTGTTTTTTTCAAAATTGCATTGTTAATTTTTGGCAAAATTGCTCCAATAAAATATGTTGCAATTGCAGTTGAAACAAGAATATTTCCCGCTTTAAAACCCATCGCTTTAGCTGAAATTTTATTATTTTTGATAGGATTTCTTAATTCATCAAAACCAATATCAAAATTTAAATCTTCAATTTTTAGCAATTTTTTACCAATAAAATTACCAATATTTTTTAAAATATTTACACCATAAATCCAAACAACAGCGCTAATTCCTTGTTCTATTAGCCTGTCTATTGCTTCTGGTTTTCCGCCACGCTTGTTTGCTTCGTTTGCTCTTCCTAAAGTAACCCCTGTTTCAATCGCAAGAGTTGGAATAGTTGCATTTGCATTATAAAACTGCCCTAAAGGCTTAGCAAGCGAACTCAAAGATTTAAAATTTTGATTATTGTCTTGTCTGTTTATGCGCATAATTCAATATTTGAAAACATCTAAAAGATTTTTTTTGCTTAAATCAATTCTTTAAGTATTTTTTCTGTGCGTTTTTTATTTTCTTCAATTAGTTCAAGTTTTTCTTCTCGTTTTAGTGTTTTTTTAATTCTATATTCTTCCCTGCTTGCACTAGCCCTATCTTCAAAAATATCCACATAAACAATTTTTTCAGGTTTATGCGAACGAGTATATTTTGCGCCAATTCCAGCTTTATGTTCTTCAAAACGAGCTAAAACATCTCGTGCAATTCCGCAATATAGCGTGTTATCCACAGTCTTTAAGATATAAAGATAATATTTCATCTAAAACTTTTATGATTTCTTTTTCTTTGTCCAATACAACCAATGCACTCCTATATTTTGAGGCATTTCGAGTTGAGGCGATGTAATAATTATAAAATTTTCTCATAAATTTTATACCGTTAATTTCACCCATATTTTCAACTTCAAGATGAAGATGTTCTTTTAACATTTCAATACGTTGAGCTAAATCTGGTTCTGGAATAATCGTTCCGTCTTCAATATATTTTTCAATTCGATAAGGCAAAGTAAAATCGCCCATTATGCCTCGGCCAACAGAAACACCTTTTGCGCCCGTCATTTCAAGACATTTTTTAGCATCTGCTATGGTTTTAATATCACCATTTGCATAAACAGGAATTGAAAGTTCATCCACTAATAATTTAATTTTTGACCAATCGGCAGAACCAGAATACAGTTGAGAGCGAGTTCTAGCATGAAGCGTTACAAAAGAAGCCCCAGCACGTTCAAGCGCTTTACCAAATTCGATATAATTTTCTTCGTTACTTGTCCAACCAAGACGAAATTTTGCACTTACAGGTAATTTTGTTTCTTCTTTAATAGCTGAAAGTATTTCACAAGCAAGCTCAGGAGTTTTCATCATAGCGGAGCCATCTCCTGAAACCACAACTTTTTTTACAGGACACCCACAATTAATATCAATCATACTTGCGTAAGGTGCTAAAATTTTTGCAGCTTTCACCATTTTATCAACTTTGTGTCCAACAAGTTGAAAAGCAAGAGGATATTCAAAATCTTCAAATTGAATAATCCTAGGATTTGGATTATTGCAAAGCATTTCAGATGAAATCATTTCTGTCGTCATAAGACATTTTGAATTATGTTTTCGAATTTGCCCTCTAAAAACAACATCGGATATTCCAGCCAATGGCGCTTGAATTACTTTTATATCATCAATATTTATTTTTTTATTTTTGATTTCCATTTACTTGACTCAGATACTCTTTTAATTCCTTAACACGAGAGTTAGAAAAATTAGTCATTTCATCTTTTTCTTTTTTCAATTTTAAAAATTGTTCATAATTTTTAACAGCTTCATCATATTTTTCGCTGTTATCAAGCGCAACAGCTAGTGAATAATATGCAGGAGCGAAGCTTGAATCTTTTGAAATTAACGCTTTATATTGCTTAATTGCTTCAGTTGGTTTTTTTAATTCTTCTAAAATTAAACCTTTGTAATACATTGCGTAACTATCGTTTGGTTTTTTTGTTAAATAGCTATCAATTAAAACAAAAGATTTATTATAATCTCCCTGTTCATATAAACTTATTGCTTCTTGCAAACTTGTTGAATATTCATTTTC
>JAZUSV010000256.1:0-14239 GCA_045606885.1 Candidatus Gastranaerophilales bacterium
GAACTTGGCACAAATTGCCCAATTGATGAAATTAGAGAATTAACAAGCAAAGCTCTGATTCGCAAAAACACTCATAGCGCATTAGAACTTATGATTGTTAATAAAGGCAAAGGTATTAATGACTTATCTGCGCGTGTTGCAATGTGTGCTATCAATGAACTTTTAGCTCTAAAAGATAAACAAGAAGCTATTAAAATTCTTGACGACACAATCAATATGCATTCTGAAAAAGAAGTTCAAGATACTGCTCGTTCAGTAAAAGCTTTGATGTCTTTTAGTTCTTAAGACTCATAAAATACATTTATCCAAAAGAGGTTCCAAGTTTTGACTTGGGACTTCTTTGTGTTTTGTTTTACTTACGTAAGTTAGAGTGATTATATAGGCTGCCACGGGCTTGCGTTCTTGCAGTGACGAATTGAAAACTGTCATTCTGAGGGCATAGCCCGAAGAATCTAATTCATGCACCACAAGAGTTTTTTGCTTTGCTCAGGATGACAGTATAGCGTCATTATCTTTAAACACTTTTTTAAATTTTTTCTTTTAAATCAATTTCATAACCCAAAATATCAATAATGGTCATAACCTCGTTAAAAGTTATTGTGCCTTTGGTTAATTTTCTTGAAAGGCTTGGTTGTGTTGAAGTTTTGCCTGTTTTATTGCTAAGCAAAATAGCCAATTCGTTTTGGGTCATTTGTTTTTTTGTTAGTAATAATTTTACCAATTCATTAGCATTTAAATTCATAAATAAATTATATGAATTTTGATATATTATTGACAAATATAATATAATGCTATAACATATCTATTATAAAAATAACAAATATGTTATATAATATTTAACCAAACTTCATAAAACAAGGAATTATTATGCTAGAAGATTTTATAATTGAACTTGAAAGACCAAATAAAGCCACAAGAATTTTACTCGATTTTCTTCGTGACTTTATTTGTAATGAATATGATTTTTCAAATTGTTCCAATCAAAGAATAAAAACTCAATATGTTTTATGTTTGATTTATGCTCTCAATTTAATTAACGAAAATATCGCAAAATTAAAACGAGAATACTATAAAATGATGTTAAAAGAAAAATATCACCAAAATTAATTATTTTACATTTTCAAAATAAACAACTTTGTCAAAATCTTTTCTTTGTTTAACCGTTGGGGTTTCTTCTTTTGCATATCCAAGAGTAATTATTGTTATAATCACGTCATCTTTTGTTAAACCCAATTTTTCATTAACTTTTTCAAAAAGCTCAGGATTTTTAATTACTGTTGCTTCGTTTTGAAGTGCGCCAATAATACAAGAATCAACTCCAAGTTCTTTGGCTTCTAACATCATATAAGAAACTGCATAAGTTACTTGTTCAACAGTTCTCATAAGAACTTTATCTTCACCTAATAAAACAGGGTAAAACATTGGAATTGAAAATATTTTTTCTTGACCTTCTTTGCCAATTCCACGTCCTGCAAGCACTTCGCCAAACTGTTCTTTTGACCAGCCGTTTTTATCTGCAACACATACAATCAACGCTGCGGCATTTTTAACGTGCGGTTGGTGCCCTGATAATTCACATAGCATATCTTTGGTTTCTTGGTTTTCAATAGCTATAAATTTCCAAGGTTGAACATTCATCCAAGAAGGAGCATAATAGCCAGCTTCTAAGATTTTTTTCAAATCTTCTTGTGAAATTTTTTGTTCTGTATATTCTCGAACAGATTTTCTGTTTTTAATTAAATCTAGTAGCATTTTAACCTCCTTACGCCAATGAGAAAATTTCATATATTTCATCATCTGATAATTCTGTAATTGTGCGCTCTCCTTCAAATACTGCTGCATTTGCAAGCTCACGTTTATCTTTTATTATTTTATCAATTTTTTCTTCAAAAGTTGATAATGTAATAAATCTATGAATCATAACATTTTTATCTTGACCAATACGATATGTTCTATCTGTTGCTTGATCTTCAACCGCAGGATTCCACCACAAATCGTAATGAATAACATTTGAAGCTGAAGTTAAGTTCAAACCTAAGCCACCTGCTTTAAGTGATAAAATCATGATTTTTTGAGCTAAATCTTCTTGGAAACTTTTAATCACTTCTTCTCTTTGTTTAACATTTAGTGACCCATGGAAAAATAGCGGATTTTGGTTAAATTCAGAAGTGATTATGCTTTCTAAAATTGTTCCCATTTCTTTGTACTGAGTGAAAACAAGGACTTTTTCATTGTTATCAACAATATTGTGTAAAATATCAATTAACTTTTGAGTTTTACCAGACGCATTAGCACTCATATCCCCATGTTTTAAGTAGTGATATGGGTGATTGCAAACTTGTTTTAAATTTGTAATTAGTTTGAAAATTGCGCCACGTCTTGAAATTTTTGATTCAGATTTTGAAATTGAATCCATAGATTCTTTTAAAATGCGCTCATAAAGTGCAACTTGAGCCTTTGTTAAATAGCAATAATCATCCAAAACAACTTTTTCAGGTAAATCTGAAATAATTGTTTTATCTGTTTTTAAACGCCTTAGCATAAACGGGCTAATTGCTTTTTTAAGTTTTTGAGCTCTAGTAAGCTCTTTAAATCTTTCAATTGGAATGGAGTAATTTTTTGAAAAATCTGTTAAAGAACCTAGGTAGCCTTTGTTTATGAAATCAAAAATTGACCAAAGTTCAGATAATCTGTTTTCAACAGGAGTACCTGTCATAGCAACCTTCATGTTTGCCTTAATTGCTTTAATTGCTTGGGTTTGGCTTGTTGATGGATTTTTGATGTTTTGAGCTTCATCAATAATTAATAAATCCCAAGAATTTTTTTGGAATTTTTCAAGGTCAATTCTAAGAATTGCATAAGTTGTTAAAATTACATCGCAATTTGTTGAAAATTCACGATTGAAACCATGATATGTTAAAACATTCAAAGATGGAGAGAATGTGTTTAATTCTCTTTTCCAATTGCCCATCAAAGTTGTAGGGCAAACTACAAGCACAGGCTGTTTTAGTCTGTTTTCTTCTTTTAATTTCAAAATTAAACTAATAACTTGAATTGTTTTACCAAGACCCATATCGTCTGCTATGCAACAACCAAAACCTTTGTTGATGTTTGTGTATAGCCATCTAAAACCAATTTCTTGGTATGCTCTCAGCGTGCCTTCTAATTTCGTTGGAAGAGTTATATCTTCAACCTTAGTGAAATCAGAAATAACACGAGCAAATGCTTCATCGTAATCGAAATCATATTCGTCAATTTTTCCCGATAAAGCATTGTGTAATAATTGCATTTTATTAACTGTTAAATTTGGCGCTTTTTCTAAGCGTGCAAGCAGTTTTTCAGTTTCTTCTTTATCAATTAAAAGATATCTGTCTTTATATTTAATTAAGCCTTGAGAATTTTTTGCAAGTTCTTTAAATTCTTCGGCTGAAATTTTTTCATCATCACCAAGAGAAATTTCAACTTTAAAATTCATTATTTCATCTAGTGAAATGGTTGAGCCTGTTGGGTTTGCAAGCAATTCTTTTAAATCGTCAAGACGTTTTGCTTTAATTTTAGCGTTAATTGAAGCACGAGGAATGATTACATTATCTAAACCTTCAGGAAGGTTTACTTCCATACCAGCTTGGGATAAATAATATGTGATTTGAGTAATTAACTTATAAACGCCTGATAAATCAAGCTCCATAGTAACATCTTCAAGGTCTTCAATGTATTTTGTTGCCCAATTTATTTGTTTTTCAATTAGAATTTTTTGTTCATCATCTAATTTTTCAAGGTCGATAATTTCGTTTGTGTTTTTGTCTTTGGCTAAAATTCTTAACAAGAATTTTTCGTCGTTTATTTTTTCAATGTTGAAAACAGGAATGATTTCATAGCTTCCAAGGCTCATTTCGTCAAACCAAGTTTGAATATCCGCCGCTAAATCATTTCCTTTGAACATTCTTTTTTGAAGAGCGTTTTTAACTAGATATGGCGCTGCTTTTAAGTCTTTAAAGCGATAGTGTTTAACTCCAAGGAATGTAAAAATTAAATAATTTAAATATTTTTCAATTAATTTTTTAGTTGTTGCAGGGTCTAATATGTCGTTTTCAACAATTGAACAATATGCACTTACGAAGTCTTTGTTTTTAAAATATGGTTCATAATAAACGCTGAATGTTTCTTTTTTAAAATTAACTGCAGGAATAAAATGAAGTTTTTCAACTGTTTTTTTAACAAATTGAACCAAATTAAAATAAAATTTATAATTTTCCGAACAATCTGATAAGTCTAAGTTTTCATCAACACCCGTGAAGTATTCAAAAAACATATTAAGGTTGATTTTATAACCGTAATCAGACCCTTTGTATTCGGGTCTTAGTCGATATAACGACCCTTTTTGTTTTAAATAGTAATCAAAACTATATGGTGGTGTGATGAATATCGTTACATCGTTATCATTATTGTCTAATGATACTTCTGTTTGCCTTAAAATAGGATTTTTTGTGTCAAAGGTATCTGCAAACTCTTCTTCTACAAGTTCGTAAATTAAAGATAAAGTAAATCTAAAATCTTTGTTTTTTTGAGAATATGGATTTTGGTCCAAATTCAATAATAACTTTTCGATATCGTTCTTTTTAAAACTTAAATTATAATTTTTGTCCATTTGAATATTTTATTATAAAGTGCAAGTTTTTAAAAGATATTTGAGGCTTAAATTAATTTAAAAAGGGGAGAAAACTTTGCAACCAAAGATATTTTTCGCTATAATTAACCTATGAAATTTGCAGTTCGTATTATTAAAAATCAATTTCACCCTTTAAAAGTGGCAGACAATGCCAATATTAAACATGGGCAATATGTTCTTGTTCGAACAGAAAAAGGGGAAGAAGTTTTTCAAGTTTTTTTAGTTAACAATGAAATTCAAACACTTTGGGAAAAACACCGTCCAGAGCCTTTATCTGTTGTTCGAATTATGAACGATGAAGATATGAAAACATATCAAGAACAAAAAGAACTTGAAATCAAAGCTTTTTACAAATGTCGTGATTTAGCTCAAAAACGTGGTCTTGTGATGAAATTTACTCAAGCAAGATACACATTTGATAGAAAAAAAATCACTTTTTATTACACAGCTCCTGAGCGTGTAGATTTTCGTGAACTTTTAAAAGATTTAACGCAAGAATTTAAAAGAGTAAGAATTGATTTAAGACATATTGGCGTTAGAGACGAAACCTCAATCCTTCAAGGGCAAGGGGTTTGCGGACAAGATTATTGTTGTTGTCGCTTTTTGAAAAAATTTGAACAAGTTAATACAAAATTAGCTAAAGACCAAGGAATTCCAATAACTCCAGGTAAAATTACAGGTGCTTGCGGAAGATTGTTATGCTGTTTAAATTATGAATATAAAAATTATCTTGACGCTGCAAAATCTCTTCCTCCGGTTGGTTCTGGGGTTATGACACCTGACGGTATTGGAAAAATCTTTATGGTTAACTTCTTAAAGCAAACTGTTAGTGCAAAATTAGAAGACGGTAAAATCAAAGAATATAAAAAATGTGAAATTGAAATGATTGATGGTGAAGTTAATATTGATATCGATATTAATAACAACTTGAATTACCACGAAGAAGAAGTAGTCGACATCAAATCATTGGAAGATGATAAAAATTCATCAACAGGAAATATATAAGGAATTAAAATGGATAATATAACAAGCGAAAAATTTGCAGCTTCAATTGCTCGTTTTTTGGATGATAATAAAGCTCAAGATATTGTAATTTTAAACGTGGCAAACGTTTCATCTTTATCTGATTTTTTTATTATTGCAACAGGCTCGTCAACCCCACACATTAGAGCTTTAACAGAAAATATCAGAAAAAAAATTAAAGATGTATTTAAAAGATTACCTCTTGGTGAAGAATCTGAAAGGATGAGCAAATGGAATTTGCTAGATTATGGCGAAGTTGTAATCCATATTATGAATCAAGAGCAAAGAGATACATATAAAATTGAAAAATTCTGGTCTCATGCGCTAACTATGGAGCGTGAAGTTTGGGAAGAACAATCAAAAGAATATGCCCAATATGAATAGGCATATTCTTAAATTTGATTATATTTGACTTATTTCTTTCCGCTTAACAATGCTGCAATCGCACAACCAACCAATACTAAAGAAAATAAGTTTTGAATTTTAAAACCCTTGTTGTCTTTTGGCGTTAATTTATATGCCATTCTAGGATTTTCTTGTTTTTCAATTGCCAAAGTGTCTGCTATTGGCGTCGTTGAAATTCTTGGAACATCTACCACTCCAACTTTTGGAAGGTTAAATGTGCGTGTGGGGGAAGATACAGCAACCTCCTGCTTTGATTGCTGAACTTGACCATTCACCACACTTGGTGTTGGCTGCCGAAGAGAATTTAAATTCAATTGAGCATTATTCATACACGAATAAAACCAAAACAAGAAAAAAATTGCCTAAATTTTATTTTATACTTTCGATTGCTTTTTTAATGTCACTTGCCCCATAAATATAACTTCCTGCAACAAGTGAATTTGCACCTAATTCAAGGCAAATTTTAGCAGTATCGGCGTTTATTCCGCCGTCAATTTGTACTAAAATATCGGGGTTTATTTTTTTAACTTCCGTAATTTTTTGAGCACAATCTTCCATGAATTTTTGTCCGCCAAAACCTGGCTCAACTGTCATTATAAGAACCATATCAACCAAAGAAATGTATTCTTTAATTTCTTCAACTGATGTTTTTGGTTTTATTGAAAGACCAACCTTAACATTGCGAGATTTAATTTTTTCAATAGTTTCAATGGTTTTTTCTTTTGTGGCTTCATAATGAAAAGTAATTAAATCAGAGCCAGCATCTACAAAAGCGTCAATATATTTAATTGGATTTTCAATCATCAAATGAGTGTCCAAAAAAAGTTTTGTCACTTTTCGAACAGATTTTACAACAGGAACGCCAATTGAAATATTAGGAACAAAATGTCCATCCATAACGTCAATATGGAGCCAAGGAACATAAGGTTCCACACGTTTTATGTCGGCTTCTAAGTTTGCAAAATCAGCTGACAAAATAGATGGCGAAATAATTGTTTTCATATTTATTCCTTAATTAAACCTAATTTTATAATTGCTTCGTGCGCTGCTTGAATTTGAGCTTTTTTAATACTATTAGCGCAACCTTTTCCTAAAATTTCATTTTGGAATTTAACCTCTACAAAAAATTCTTTTTTGTGTGCTTTTCCGGCTTCACTCACCAAGACATATTCAGGCAATTGGCGGTTTATTCCTTGCGTGTACTCTTGTAAAACCGCTTTTGGATTAAGAAGACATATATTTTTTTCTACTTCTAAAATATCTTCAAAGAAATTTTCTTTCATAAATTCATATACTTTTTTATAGCCTCTTTGCTTGTTTTCAATAAAAATTGCACCCAAAAGAGCTTCAAAAGCACAAGCTAAAATCGATTCTTTTTTTGCTCCGCCTTGCTTTTTCTCGTTTTTGCCTAAAACAATTAAATCTTCAAAACCTAATTTTTTAGCATAGTTGAAAATATTTTTATCAGAAACTATTTCTGCTCTTAGCTTGGTTAATTCACCTTCGTTGTAGTTTGTAAAATGATTATATAAAAAATCACTTACAACAAGTTTTAAAACAGCATCACCATAAAACTCAAGCTTTTCATAAGATAAATCTGCACTTAAACTATTTTCGTTTGTGTATGATGTATGAATAAAAGCTTGATTTAAAAGTTCTAAATGTCTGAATTTAATATTATATTTCTTTTTGAAAATGCGAAGTTGTTTTTTTCTTTCTTTAGAAATAAACATGAATTACCTTTCCAAGATATTCAACAAGTTCAATTAACACATTTTTTCCATGTGTAAAATGCATAAAATAGTAATAAGCAACAGGAATAGCAAAGATATATCCATCAAATCTATCTAGCATTCCGCCATGCCCTGGCAAAATATTGCTTGAATCTTTAACTCCGGCGTCACGTTTGATAAGCGATTCTGATAAGTCTCCAAGTTGCGCAGACAAAGTAACAATTAAACCGCCAATTAATGCTTGGCATAGACTCAAATCAGCGTAAAATACACCCAAAGCAGAAACTGCTATAGCACATAAACCACCGCCAAGCGCACCTTCTACTGTTTTTTTAGGGCTAATTACTTCTGCTAATTTATGACGACCAAAGTTAACTCCAAAATAATATGCGCCGATGTCTGTTAAAGCTACGGCAACAAAAACAAAAATCAAAAGCCATAAACCTTCAGAAGGTGAAAACTGAAAAGCGCCAATTCTAGTCAAACCGATTTGTCTGATTAAAAGAATATGACAAGGCAACCAAGCACAATATAGCGCTCCTAATATTGTTGTTGCAACGTTAACAATGTATGGCTGTCTGCCTTTGAATAAAACAGACAAAAAGGATGACATAATTACCAAAGTTAAAAATGGAGCAATTAAATCAAACCTATGAAAGAAGGTTAAAGTTAAAAAAACAATATCTGCAAAAAGCATTACTGAAAAACTTGGATAAAACCCTTTGTGATTTAGGATTTTAATAAATTCTTTTGTGCATAAGAAAATTATTACTCCAAGCATTATAAACAGCGGAATTGAACCAAGAGCAATGCAAGCAAGTGCTATTATTGAAATAATTACCCCTGTGACAACTCGAAGTGTTTTGTTTTTTTTAACAATAACTTCTTCCTCAGCTTGATTAGACAATTTTATATCTCCATTACTTCTTTTTCTTTAGTAGACACTGTTTCGTCAACGATTTTTACATATTTGTCTGTAATTTTTTGAACTTGGTCTTGTCCATCTTTAACAGCGTCTTCAGGTAAATTTTCAGCTTTTTCAAGTTTTTTAACTGCGTCTGTTGAATCACGTCTAACGTTTCTGATTGCAACTTTAGCATCTTCACCCATAGCTTTAACTTCTTTTGCTAATTCTTTACGTCTGTCTTGAGTTAAAGGTGGGAATGCAAGACGAATTACCATGCCGTCTGAGTTTGGAGTAATTCCAATTTCAGCTTTAACAATAGCTTTTTCAATATCTTTTAATATTGTTTTATCAAATGGAGTGATAACAAGAGTTGTACCTTCTGCAACTGATACTTGTGATAATTGTCTTAAACCTGTTGGAGCTCCATAATAATCAACTACAACTTTTTCAAGAATTAATGGATTAGCACGACCTGTGCGAACTGTTGCAAGGTCTTTGTGCAATTGGTTAATGCATTTTTCCATTTTTTCTTCTGTTAACAATTTGATTTCTTCAATTGACATATTTATCTCCTAAAATTAATCTGTTACTAGAGTTCCAACGTTTTCATTGTTTAAAATCTTAACCAAACTGTCTTTTAAATTAAAATCAAAAACAGTTATTGGAATTGAATTATCTTTACACAAAGCACAAGATGTTAAATCCATTACCTTAAGCCCGTTTACGATAATATCGTCATAAGTTATTTTATCATATTTTTTAGCATTTGGGTTAGTTTTAGGGTCATCATTATATACACCATCTACACCATTTTTTGCCATAAGCATAACTTGTGCTCCAATTTCAGAAGCACGAAGCGCAGCCGCTGTATCTGTTGTGAAAAATGGATTTCCTGTTCCTGCCGCAAAAATAACAACCCTGCCTTTTTCTAGGTGTCGGATTGCTCTAAATCTAATATATGGTTCAGCAATTTTTTCCATATCGATAGCGCTTTGAACCCTGCAATCTACCCCTATTTTTCTTAACTCAGATTGAAGAGCAATGGCATTCATAACAGTTGCAAGCATTCCAACGTAATCACCACTAGCTTGGTCCATTCCAAGTTTGGAAGAATTTTTCATTCCCCTAAAAATATTTCCACCACCAACAACAACAGCAATTTGAACCCCTAAATCATAAGCTTTTTTAATTTCTGAGCAAATATTATGCACAGGTTCTGGGTCAATTCCAAATTGTTGACTGCCCAAAAGAGCTTCTCCTGAAATCTTTAGAAGAATCTTTTTATATTTTAATTCTGACATTTAAACACCTTTTTCTCGTAACTATCGTACAAATTAATTATACACAAGAAATTGCTAACGTGTAATAATAAAATTATGCCGTCAGAAAATTTAATTAAAAATATAACATCAAAAGATATAAATATTTCAAAAAATATTATTAAAAATATGATTAAATCAGCTAATATCGCTGATTTTGGTTTATTGTGCGAAAAAGCAGATTTTATTTTTCCATTTTTAAAAGACAGAATCACATCTGATTTTGTTAAGTTAGTTGAAGAACAAGATTTGAAAACTATTTTTGAATTTTCAAAAATATATTGTCCCGATTTTGAAGATTTAATTGTAAAATCTTGGACTAAGTTTGCATCCGAAGATTTAACAGATGAAATTTTAGCTCTGTTTGAAGAAGGAACAGTTGAACAAAAAGCATATTGTGCAAAATATTTTTCACATATTCAAGACCCACTTGCGCTTGAATATCTTAATAAAAATGCTTTTTGCGATTTTGAACCCCTAAAAACAAATTGTGCGATAGCTTTGTCTAAATTTGGTGATGTTGAAATTTTAAACAAAATGAAAGAAATTATTTTAAATTCTGACGATGAATTTGAAAAACTTTCATCTTGCGATTTTATTTGTGCTTATGGCGGTGAAAATCAAATCAAATTTATAATTGAAAACGGATTTTCTAGTCCTTTTGCGGTTAATATTTTGTCTAAAATTATGGATTTTAACGACATCAATTATTTAAAAAATATTTTAGATGAAAAAACTTTATCGCAAATTTTGCACATAATAATTGACGAATATCCTGAAGAATTAACTATTGATAGTGCATATTATTGGAATTTAATTGATTTTATTAAAATTGTATACAATTTTAAAACCCAATACTCAAACAATATCTTATCAATTGCAAAATTAAAATTCAGCGAATACAGTCAAAACGAAATATACACTTTTGATTTTGATAAAAATGTGAAAGCGGAAATAAAAAATATTTCAAATTATTTAAATACGCTAAGTCTTACGTTTGAAAATCTTGAAAATGAACTGCTATCGTGTAATGAACATTTTAAATTTAATATTGCGCTTGAAGTTGTGAAAGAATATAAGCTTGAAAAATATTCAAACATTATTTCAAAATTAATTAACGAAGAAAAGTTAAACGAAGAGCAAATTGCAAACTGCGCGCTTGTTTTAAAAGAATTAAACAATATCAATTTAATTAATTTGAATATTATAGAAAAAATTGAAAATGAAAACGTTAAAGCTCTTATTAAAAGCTATTTTTAAACCAAATATATGAGTTTGTTTTTTGCGCAAAAAAGAGTATAATAAAATCTATGAAAAAGCATATTAAAAAACACGGGTTTACAATGTCTGAAGCACTTATTGTGCTTGTTATTATGGGAGTTATTGGAACAATAGTTCTTCCTCAAATAAAAACTATAAATCCTTCACAAAAAGGAATGACAACATTAGCAACAAGAATGTCTGAAAGTCTTACTGAGGCAACAACAAAAATGCTTTCGCTTAATGCAAGTGTTGATGATTTGACTGTTTTAAAAAGAGGAGACGACGTTTTTTCAATTGCCGACGCTAATGTAACACCTAAAATGGCTGAATTATTTTTAGATTATTTGTCTGACGTTGGTTTTAAAGTTGACACTTCAAAAGAATATTTTAATCAAGAAATTTTAGACTACAAAAGAAATTCAACAGGCGTTACCATAAAAGGCGCTTATTCTAATTTCCATTTTGCAAACAATGGAGTATTAGTTGGATATAGATTTTACGGAAATTGCACTACGACAGAAAAAAATGCAAATCCGCCAAAAGAAACAGTGAAATACGAAGTAACTGATTCTTGCGGTTCAGTTTTTTATGATGTTAATTCATTCAAAAAGCCAAACAAACTCGGCTCAGACCAATATATCATACCTGTTGGTGTAAGAGGAATGAAATTTGATAATGGAGAATAAAGGAGATAATTTTATGAGTTTTAAAAAAGCATTCACCATGGCAGAAGCAATCATGGTAATGGTTATACTTGGTATCATTGCGACAATTATGATTTCAACAATGAAACCAACAGAATTTAGAGATAGAGGCTTTGCAGTATTGGCTAAAAAAGTTTTAGGTCAAATTGATTCTGCCACAACTCAAATTATATTTAATAATGCTTGGAATAGCAGTATGGCAAACCTTTATAATCCAACTAATGCAAGTTTACAATATAGTTTTTCAAGCAATTGTACTTGGACAAGAGATTATTATAAAAAATATTTAGTTGGAACAAGGGAAGCGGTTAATGGCGCATGGTGTAAAAAGGGCACCACTTACATGATGTTGAAAGATGGTTCTTGCCTTGGTTTTGGTGCGGCAGCAGCAAATAGTTGGATTCCTGGTGAATCAGGTTCTGTAACAAAAAATACATACGCAACTGAAATTGGTGCTATTTATATTGACTTAAACGATGATGACGAACCAAATATTTATGGTAAAGACCAATATATTCTACCAATCAGCGCTGAAGGTATAGCTTATTAATATGAGAATAAAAGCTTTTACAGTAGTTGAAATGATAACCACGGTAATAATTCTTGGAATTATTGCCGTGATTCTTATCGTTAATATGCGCCCAAATCAAATCAAAAAAGAAACACTTATTAAAGCAGGTAAAGCGTCATACATTCAAGTTGATTACGCAACAGCGCAACTAATTGCAAAAAATACAAAAAATTATACTCTTGCAAGAGTTGTCGGAGATTCTGGCGAATTTTCTATCGCAAGTTCAAGTAATACAGCTGCATTGATTAACGTTTATAAAAAAAGACTCAGAGGACTAAGAAGTAAAACTTTAGGCAATGTCTATAAAAATGCAGACCTCAAAAATGAGGCAGGTTCTGTAGTAGAATCAGGATTAAGCGTAAGCGATTTTACAGGCTTTACAACAAAAGATGCTGGCTACTTTGGCGTTAGACTTCACGGCAATTGCACAACAAGTGAAGCATATTTATATAATCCTGTTCGACCAACTTTAAGAACACAATCAAACAGCTGTGGTCAAATATTTTTTGATGTGAACGGAGAACAAGAGCCAAACACTCTTGGTATTGACCAATATTTAGTTTCATTGACATTGAATGGAGTAAGATAAATTTTTATATTAATTAGAAAACTCCGAGCGAATGCAAGGAGTTCTTTTTTGTGCAGTTGTCTTTAAAAACGAAACTCCAAGCCTTGTTCAATAATTTATTGATTAACATCAAGTTTTATTATAAAATTGAGCTATAAACGTGTGGTAAAACGTAAAAGAAAGAAGAAAAAGATGATTAAACCAGAAAGCAAAAAAATGGTACTTACGGTTGGTGGGAAAACCGTAGAAATTGAAACAGGAAAATACGCTAAACAAGCGACTTCCTCTGTAACTGTTAAATGTGGTGGAACAATGTTATTCATCCACGCTACAGTTTCAAAAGAACCAAGAGTTGGAATAGACTTCTTCCCTCTTTTAATTGATTACGAAGAAAGAATGTCTGCAATTGGCAAAATCCCAGGTGGATATACAAGAACAGAAGGTAGAAGTTCAGAAAAAGCAATTCTTGTTTCAAGATTAATTGATAGACCAATTAGACCACTTTGGCCTAAAGGATATAGAAACGATGTTCAAATCGTATCTCAATTATTTGCATACGACCAAGAAGAACAACCAGATATTTTATCAATCATTGGTGCTTCAACTGCTTTGATGTTATCAGGTGCACCTTTTGAAGGTCCTGTTGGGGCAGTTCGTGTTGGAAGAATTGACGGTCAATTTATCGCAAATCCAACACATAGCCAAGATTTAAAATCTGATATGAATATCGTTATCGCAGGTACAAAAGATTCAGTTATCATGGTTGAAGCTGGATGTGATTTTGTAACTGAAGACGATATTATGAATGCAGTTGAATTTGCGCAAGTTGAGATTGCTAAACAATGTGATGCTCAATTAGCTTTTGCAGCTGAATGTGGCGTGAAACGTGAGGAATTTGTTAATCCTTATGATACAACAGAATTAGCAGCTATTATTAAAGAAACTGCTTATGATGCTGTAGTTGATGCTTATCATTCATTTGATAGAGAAGATAGAAGCAATAAATTAGACGCAATTAAAACTGTTGTAAAAGAAAAAATTGAGGCATTAGGAGATGAACACCCAATTGCCAAAATG
>JAZUSV010000257.1:0-9147 GCA_045606885.1 Candidatus Gastranaerophilales bacterium
GCAAAAAGACTTCGTAACTGACGCAATGTCTTTATTGCAAGCAGGCAAAATAAACGAAGCAATAGCCAAAATTTCAAATTTAACACTGCCAAATGGAGCAATAGAAACCATTGAAGGTGGAACAAAAGTTTTAGCAAAAAATTGGGATGGTTCTCCAATTGAACATGTTTTTTGTAATGTTGAAGGATTTAAAAATCTTGGATTAATTAAATCTGTTGACGATGCAAGACGAATTGACTTGTTTAATCAGGCTTTCGGAGTTCAACCAAAAACAACCGTTGGAATGGTTGGCTGGACAAATGTTAAACCACCTGAGGGAGTTGACCTTTCAAAAGCCGAATTAACAAAACTATACGAAGAAGGAATAGAAGAATTTTATGCTCCTGTTGATAGATATTTTATAGAAGCCCTAGGAATAAATCCTTCCGATAGAGCATTGGTTTCAAGTGTCAGCTATAGCGGTGTAGATAAAGCCTTAATGGATTTAGGTCAACAAAAAGGAATAAACACCTTAACTGTAACTCCTTTTGACTATTCAATGTATGGAAGAGACGAACACCCATTTCCAACCATCATAACCGATACCATTCCTCAATATGTTGATGTTTATGGAAAACTGTCTGATAATATTATTGTCACAGGTGGTAGAGACCACGCCTTCAAATTTGACGCAGGCGGAAAGTGGTTAAGACAAAATGAAGGTTTTGTAATTCCTGTTGATGTTTTAAAAGATTACAAAGGCATTGAAATTCCAGCCGTAGTAAACGGGAAAATCGAAAATGCCGCAGCGTTGGCTTACGATACTTTTTCAGACCCGCTGCCTTCAGGATTATTAGCAAAATTTGAAAGTTTACCATCAGATTCCCTAAAACAAGATTTGCAACATCCTGCGCAACAGGCTTTAGCTGCTGCAATGTTTGAAAATTTATCTAAAAATGGCTTTATTTATAAATAAACAAAGAATTTTATAAATTTAGAGCATGGGCAAAAATTTCACCAACTTGATGATTATAATTTCTGCCGTCTTCTTTGGCAAACAAATTCTCCCAATGACTTTCAGGTGTTTTATCTGTTGAATATGAAGGATTTGTCATCATCAAATGATGAGTATTTGTGTCATACCTAAGCGGAAATAAATCTTCCATTTGCATAAAGCTTGGTAATTTATCTGAAGCATAAGTAAAAGCAAAGAAACAATTTTTTAATCTATTCAACCTTTCTTCATAGCTCCTTCCGCCTGTATCGTTATCATTTGACACCTCAACTCCAGGAGCATAAGTTCTATGATATTTTAATTTTTCAGACCAATATTTAACCGTTTCAAAATCATCAACAGGAACAAAAGCAGTCCCTGCGTTTAATCCCATCAATCTATATCTTTCAAAATCATCAGAACTTTTTTCACCAACAAAACTTAAATCAGTCTTTCCTGTTCGAGAACGGATTTCATTTAAAATATATTGCATTTGATGATACTGAGGCAGGGCGCCAACACCTGTGTAATTTGCGCAATCATACCCACCTATGTGTTTTGCTGAATCAAAAAATATTGCCTCAAAACCAAGATTAACAAGCTTAACGCATTCATTTATAAAAATTTCTTCGTGTTCTTTTTTCCACCATCTAAAATTTTCATCCTCTCTGTAATGATTAGAAATTTTCAATTGGTCTTCAGATATCATCATTCGAAAACCTGTTTTAATCCCTCTAAAATGCGCTAAATCGTTAAAAGCCCTAAATTGCTCCTCGGCAGTTAAATTTATATCTTCGCTAATTATATTTTTGCTATAGCCAATATTTAATTTTAATCCATAAACGGAATTTTCTTCATCTGGAGCTTTATTATACCCATCACCATAAATATTTGGAAAAATTTGAGATAAAATTATACAATTTGCCCAACTTTTTGCACTTGGAGGAATTGCAGGCAATAATTTAATTACACTTAAAAGCCCATCTGAGCAAGAATTTTCTTTCATTTTTGCAATTACACGATTGTTAATTTCAATATAATTCGCACTTCTTCCCCAATTATCACTATAGTTAGGGGTTTCAATAATATCCGGAAAATTTTTATAAAAAGTATAACACTCGCAAAGCGTTACAATACAATTAATTGTTTCCTTAATTGAACGTTTTAATAATTCACTTGGCAAAATATTGGCGAGCCATTTTTTGTTTTGAGTGGATGTATTTTTATAAATATATTTTTCACACCAATCATCACAAGAAAGCTCGATATTTTCTCCTAGAGCCAAAAGCAACTTATTTACATAATTTTCCATATTCATAAAAACATTTTATGTAATAGTTTTAAATTTTATATTCTTCTTTTTTCTTAATCCATTTCAATTGTAAATAATTGTAAAGCCTTTTCAAAAATTCATAAAGTTTTAGACTCCTACGGTCGATAACTGATATGTATAAAAGTTTTTATATTAAGGAGACAATGGAATATGGGAAACAGATTCGGTAACGGATTTTTAGAACAACTTGGTAAAACTGTATTGAATCAAGAGTGGTTGCAAGAGTTGTATGCAAAAGACAACAAAACTCAACGTGCTGAACTGCATAAACTTTTTGTGGAAGCAAGTGCTAGTAATAATGTGTCCTCTGGCGAGAAAAAATCTTTAGAAAGCAGAGCCGAAGTTTTAGCAGATAAAGTTGAACGACTTGAAGCTAAAATGGCGGTTTTAGCTGAACAAATGGCAGCTAAGCAAGAACAAATCGACAAAGAAGCAAAAGAAATTCTTGATTTAGTAACCCAAGCTGAAGACAAATCTGAAGAAATGGCAGACGAACAAAAAATCGTTGTTCAACGCTGTATTGACGACGTTTTTGTTGAAATGAACAGAGGTATCATCGGTCCAGACGCTGTAGTTCCTGAAATCAGAAGAAGAATTGAAGGAAATAGCGTTATTCCATATTTTGAAAGAGTAATTGGCAAAATTTTAGGCAATTTAGATAGCAAAGAAGCAGAAGTTCAAGGTCTTGTTGCTCAAGCAGATAGATGGATGCAACAAAAGAAAATTTTGCAAGCTCAATATGGTTCAACAAAAACTGCTTACGATATGTTGAATGTTACAGTTTCTCAAATTGGTGCAACTGAAACATCATATCAAAATATTGACTTAAACACAGATAAACCAATCTATTCTCCTGAAAAAGCAGCTATTTTAGCAAGTTACGCAGAAGAATATGCTGCTAACCCAACTAATACAAGCTATGATCCAAATTCTTCAGGAAGAATGAAAAGAGAAGAATTTTTTAAAAAATATACTGATTTAGGCGTATTAGATAATAAAAGAACAAGTGGTGTTGATTCCGTAAAAATTGAAAATAAAGCAATGTCTGACCTTGGAAAAGCCCTAGAAGCAAACTTGTTTGAAGATATGAAAAAAGCAGGCTTTACAAGAGATGAAGTTGTTGACTTTTTTGTACAATATTTTAGCAGTGCCGGTTTTTACAAAGAAGCTGATGGCACTTTGGTTAGACCAATTGCGCATGATGGTGAAGCTCAAGGAATTACCGCAGCAGTAAAAGAAGGCATATTAAATTACAATACAGGATTTTTAGGCACCGAAAACACTTGGGATGAAAATGCTGGTAATACAATTAGCTCTAATAATCAATTAGCATCATTACAAAAGTTTATTGCCGAAGGCAAACTAGCTGAAATGGGCAAAAATTTCACATTCAAAGAAGCAATGTTTGCGCTCTTTGGTGAAAACGGTTTATTTAAAGATTGCGGCATAAGCTATGATTTAAACAAACAAGACAAATTGCTGAATTATTCTATTGATTTTGCAGGCGATGAAGAAACAGCTGCAATGTTTGAAAAAATGAAAACAACAATTTTTGATAATTGGGGTGTTAAACCTCACAGAGGTATTAATGATAAAGAATACGAGCTACCTCCAGAAGATGAAGAACCATCAGAAACACCTGAAGATATCGTTAAAGACTACGACCCAATTTGGTTTAATCTAGGCGACAACAAAAATGAAAAATATTCATTCATTATCGATAGAAACAATGACGGCAAATTCAGCAACAAAGAAGAATTTGTTGGCGCAAATGGCGAAACAAATTGGCTTGAAGACATGAAATCATTTGATACTAACAATGACGGTGTTTTATCGGGCGATGAGCTTAAAAACGTTAGACTTTTAGGCACAAACTACTCTGAAACAGACAGAAAATATGGAGGCGACGCATATACTCCAGGTCTTGAAAATACAGATAACAAATACTATAGAGAAAACGAAACTCAAATTAATTACACTTTAACAACCGCAGAAGAACTAGGTATTAAATCAATTGATTTAAGTCAATTATCAGACGCTGACGTTGGAAATAGAACCCAATGGGGTGAAGATAAGATTGACGCAGTTGACGCTAATGGTTCAAAAATCTTCAACGATACATTCAAAATCGAAATGGAAGATGGCAGCACAATAGATGCTCACAGACAAGATGATAAAGGAGACTTTATGGATAAAGTCTATGGAGCAGCTATGGGTAAATCATTTACACTTGGTGGAAGCGAAAATGATTTTGAAGAAATTGCAGATAATAATTTCGGAAAATTTGAAACACTTAATAAGCAATTTGCAAATATGGAAGCTGATATTCAAGTATTAAGAAGCGCAGGTGATTTAGCTGACGAAGCAAGAGCGCTATATCAAGATACGCTTGACGGAATTGATGCGCAAACAGATGCTGATTTAACAAGAGCAGCAAACAAAGCGGCATCTTACAAAGCAGGATACACAGATTGGTCATCAATCAGACAAGAAGTGTTTGCAATTGCAAGACAAAAAGGAATTGCAATCCCTGAAGAACAAGCAAAAGGTATCTATGTATTAGACGCAAGCTTAGACGCTGAAGGCGTAGTTAATAGATATATTGAACAACAAAACGAAAGAGATTTGGTTGACGCCAATAAAGCAAACCGCAAACAAGCTTGGAGCTTAATTATCGAAGCTGCTAAAATGGGTGCAAAAACAAATGCAGACGACATAATGGCAATGCTTAAAGAAGGTAAATCAACACAAGAAATTCTAGACATTTTAAAAGCGACTGTACCTGAAGATAACTTAGATGTTGATGTAACAGAACTAATTGGCTTTGACTCTGAACGTGAACAAGAGTTGTATGAAGCATTCAATAATTATTTTGAACAAAACCACGCAGCTCAAGAAGGCTATGTAATGGATGATGGCACAATAGTTAACGATCCAAAAGGAATTGTTGTTAAAGCATTAGCACAATTCAGCAGTGACAAACTAAAAAATCCAAACTTCATGTCAGACGCTTCAGCGGAACAAATTGCACAACATTATCTTGAAAACATAGACCAATACAAAGACAAAAAATAATTTAAAAAGAGCCTGTATTTTACAGGCTCTTTAATATTTTAGAAGCTTTTGCAACTTTTTTTCTATCATCATCAGGACTAAATCCTGTTGTCGTTAAATAATTGCCAACAATAGCACTATCAACACAATTGTCGATTAATAATTGTATATTTTCTTGTGATAATCTTGCTTTTTTACCCCCTGCAAGACGAATGGACGCTTTAGGATTGGCAATTTTAAACACAGCAATTGTCCTTATGATATTTTCTTCGTCAATTTTATCAAAATAATTTTCAAAAGGAGTGCCCTTAATTGGTGTTAAAAGATTAACAGGAATGCTATCTGGCGCAATTTCAGCCAATTCCATTGCCATTTCAATTCTTTGCTCAATTGTTTCACCCATTCCAATAATCACACCGCAACAAAGCTCAATTCCAGCTTCTTTCACATTTTTACAAGTATCAATTCTGTCTTGATATGTATGAGTTGTGCAAATTTCGCTGTGGTAGCTTTTGCAAGTATTTATATTATGATGAAATCTATTTAATCCAGCGTCTTTTAATTGTTTAGCTAATTCTTTTGAACAAATTCCAATACTAGCGCAAGATTTCAAACCAAGCTTATTAATTTCTTTAATCATTTTTAAAAGCTCATTGAAATCTTTAGCTTCGTCAGGAGTTTTTCCTGAAGTTACTATCGCAAAATTAATTGCTCCATTTTCCTTTGATTCACAAGCAGTTTTTATAACTTCTTCAACAGAAACCAAAGGATGAGTAGTGATTTCTGTATTATAATGTGTTGATTGAGAGCAATATTTGCAATTTTGCGAACACTTTCCTGTACGAGCTGAAATTAAAGAGCAAAATTCAAACTCTTTAAAAGTATATTTTTTAGCTTCCGCTAATAATTCATCTAATGGCAAATTATATAATTTTAATAATTCTTCTTTTGTTTTCATATCTTAAATCCTCGTTGTATAATTTTATCATGAACAAGAACAATTCAATTTTCATTACAGGCGTTGATACCAATATTGGAAAAACTTTTATTTCTTTAGGTTTATGCATGGCGCTTAAATCTATGGGTTTAAAAGTTGGCTATTATAAACCTTTTCAATCTGGAGCATTTGAGCAAAACGGTAAACTAATTGCGCCAGATGTTGAAGAATTGAAAAAATACAACATAAAAACTTGCTACTCTTATCTTTTCAAAGGAGAGGTTTCCCCTCATCTTGCAAGTGTTTTAGATGATATTGAAATAGACATTCAAAAAATCAAAAATGATTTAGAGAAGTTTAAATCACAATGTGATTTTGTTGTAATTGAAGGAGCCGGTGGTCTGTATTGCCCTGCATACAAAGGTAAATTATTTAGCGATGTGATATCTGAACTAAATCAAGAAATAATCATTGTTACAACGTCTGATTTAGGAAGAATTAACCATACTTTGATGACCATTGATTGCGCTAAACAAAAAGGATTAAAAATTAAAGGATTAGTGATAAACAAAATTCCAGAAAACAAAACTTCATCACAAGAAAATTTCACAAAAGAATTGAAAATGTTTTGCGATGTGGAAATTTTGGCTCAAATCCCTGAATTATCAAATTTATCTCAAAATGAATTAATTAAAGAATTTTCAAGTATAATAAAAATATAGTTTATTAAGGATGTGCAAATGCAAAAAAGAACTACGGAAATTAAACTTCAAGACAAAACAGAACTTGAATTAATGAGACATTACAAAGAAATGTCTGACAAAAACTTTTGTATAGAAAAAGGTTTTTATCCACTCGGTTCTTGCACAATGAAATATAACCCTCGTATTAACGAATGGGCTTCAAAATTGGAAGGCTTTGCTAATTTGCACCCAAACCAAGATGATTCTGATTGCCAAGGCGCACTTCAGCTGATGTATGAACTTCAAAATTTTCTTAAAATCATAACAGGCATGGACGAAATTTCCCTGCAGCCATGTGCTGGAGCACACGGCGAATTATCTGGAATGATGGTAATTAAAAGATATTTTGAAGACAAAGGCGAACTTGAATTAAGAAAAAAAGTAATTATACCAGATAACGCACACGGAACAAACCCTGCAAGCGCTGCAATGTGCGGATTTGAAATTTTAGAAGTTAAATCAAACGAAAAAGGGCTTGTAAACGTTGAGCAATTAAAAGAAATTGTTGCACAATACAGCAACAGTATTGCCGCAATTATGATGACAAATCCTAATACACTTGGGCTTTTTGATGATAATATTGTCGAAATTTCAAACATAATGCACAATAATGGCTCACTATTGTATTACGATGGAGCAAACTTTAACGCAATTATGGGACATACAAACCCAAAACTAATGGGCTTTGACGTTGTGCATTTGAATTTACACAAAACATTCGCAACTCCACACGCTGGCGGTGGACCTGGAGCTGGACCAATTGGTGTTGTTGAAAAACTAAAAGACTATTTGCCTGTTCCAAAAATCGAATTTGACGGCGAAAAATATTCAAGAAATTACAACTATAAAAAATCTATCGGAAAAGTTAGCACATTTTTTGGTAACTTTAATGTATTGGTTAAAGCATACACTTACATTTATATGATGGGCAAAAGCTTGAAAGACGTATCGTCTGATGCTGTATTAGCTGCAAACTATGTAAAATCAAAACTAAAGGACCACTACAATATAGCGTTCGACACTCATTGCGCACATGAATTTGTTATAGATAATTCAGACAAAAAAGCGCTTGGCGCAAGCACTTTAGACATTGCAAAACGCTTGATGGATGAAAA
Organism: Candidatus Gastranaerophilales bacterium; assembly: GCA_045606885.1. Classification (GTDB taxonomy): domain Bacteria; phylum Cyanobacteriota; class Vampirovibrionia; order Gastranaerophilales; family Gastranaerophilaceae; genus RUG14156. The sequence goes on from JAZUSV010000257.1 coordinate 8,156, forward strand.
TATTCACCCTGCAACAATATATTTCCCTCTCATTGTTCATGAGGCTTTTATGGTTGAGCCGACTGAATCTGAAACAAAAGAGGTTTTAGATAATTTTGTTGATGTAATGATTAAAATTGCGCTTGAAATCAAAGACGGTGTAGATTTCCACGAGTTTCCTAAAAAAACTCCGATTTCACGAGCTGACGAAGTTCGTGCCGCAAGACAATTAGATTTAAAAGAGTAAAATTAATCAATTGAATAAGAATATTTTTTACAAATATTTTTGTTGATTAGTTCATTATTAATATTAATTTCATCAAAATATAAAACACCTAAAGCTCTTGAATATTTGTCTATTCCACAAAAATCAAAAGTGACATTTTTTGCTGAGGCTTCGTAGAGTTTTTGAAGATATTTTTTTGCATTTTTTCCTTGCTTTATTACTTCTTCAATTTTCAAATTATTTTCATAAGCTTGTTTATACACCCTGTTTATCTTTGAAGTTTCAAAACAATCAACCCCCAAGAGCCTTACAGAAAATTCTTCTTTGTTAATTTTTGCTTTAATTGTATCGCCATCATAAATTTCAACAAGTTCTATTTTTGTTTTTGCAAAGCAAGTAGAAAATAATAAAAAGAAAAATAATAAAATTGCACTATATTTCACAAAATCTCCATAATAATTTATATAAACAGAATTATATTTCTCTTTTATTATACTATCATGGATACATATCAAGCAAGATATAACTTACCATAATTTTATGGAAAAAGAAAAAATATTAAACATAATTGCTGAAAATATAAGAATTGAAAGATTAAAAAAGAGATACACACAAGAACAACTTGCCGAAAAAGCAGGCATAACCGCAAAATATCTTAATTTAATAGAAAATGCAAAGGTTAATCCAAGCATTGTGATTATTATAAATATTTGTATTGCTTTAAAACTTAATTTAGATGAAATTTATAAAATATAATTATTTTCTAGTAAAATAATTATATGAAAAC
>JAZUSV010000258.1:0-1560 GCA_045606885.1 Candidatus Gastranaerophilales bacterium
AGCGGTCTTAGGAAGACAATTTTCATTTTCAACTCCTTGGCTCACAGAACGACATGGCTACGATCCGACTTCATCAAGTTTGAAAACAACATGACTGAAACCAAAATGATATATTTTTTAATAGATGTGAGAATCAAACCAGCGGAAATGTCGGCAAGAATATATGCAACATACACACCATAAAATGCTTGAATTCCAACGTCGACAACCATCAAGAAAATCCAAAGTGAAATCATTCCTTTGAATTTCGCAAAATATGGCCAATAATTGAATTTTTTTGCATTATCCTTCTTCATCACAACACTCCCCAACACTTTATTCGCATTATAATTTTATAATAAAAAAATGTCAATAAGTAAAATAAAAAATATTGCAAAAAATTTTTATTTTCTTATGGTTTGTGATATAATATGTTTAATGAAAAAATTTGAAGCCTTTTCTTACCATTTAAAAAACGTTGTGGTTACAATTTTGATTGTGTTGATTTTTTGTTGCGGATTTCTCACAATTTCAAATTTAACTTTTTATAAAACCCATTTAAAAGAACGAGTGAAAGGCTTTTCAATGCTTCCAACCTTAAACTCAAATGTTGAAGATTCTTCAACTTCGGGCGACACTGTTTATGTTAACCCTTATGACAAAATTAAACTAAACGACATTGTTGTTGCTGCCCCTGATTGGCAAGGTTTATCTGGCAATCTCATTATAAAACGTTTAGTTGGCATGCCTGGTGACAAAATCCAAATTAAAGATCTGGGGGAAAGTTACGGTTTGTTTGTTAACGATTCGTTGCTATACAGCAAAAGCAAATATACAGAAAGCGGAAATGTTGACATATATGGAACGTTGGCATATTATAAAAAATACTTATCATTCTTAAGCGACCCATCTTTTGCTGAGTATGTTGAAACTGAAAACAGTGAATCATTTATTAGATTAGACAAAGATGAATATTTCTTAATGGGCGACAATTGGGGCAACACATTAGACAGTTTGTCTGAAGGTCCTGTTTCAAGAAAAAAAATTGAAGGAAAGGTCAATTTGATTGTGGATTATAAAAACAAGAATCGTTTTGTTGTTGTGAAACATGTTTTAAAACAGATATTTTCATTCAGTTAGCCAAATCTGAAAATCCAAAACTCAAAACTTTAACACATTGTTGTTGAAGTTTTTTTCTTTGTATAATTTTAATAAGATTGCTCATGATATCTTTAAGGAGAAAATTATGAAACTAAAAACATTTTTTAAAATTACACCAATTATGGTTTTGATTTTGGCATTTATATTTTCGTGCGCCTTAAGCTCTAATGCTAAAGTTGTTTCTGCCGCAGGGATAGAAAACACAACACCTCATCGCTCACATGTTTTAATTGACACAAACACAGGAAAAATCTTAGCTGAACACAATGCGCACGAACGTCACCCAATTGCCAGTGTGACCAAACTTATGACGATTTTGCTAACTCTTGAAGAAATTGACAACAACAATTTGTCACTAACTGACAATATTATTGTAAGCGAAAATGCAAGTGGAATGGGCGGAAGTCAAATCTTTCTTGA
>JAZUSV010000259.1:0-4291 GCA_045606885.1 Candidatus Gastranaerophilales bacterium
TCAATAATTTTTTTCATAATTATCCTCTATAAATATAAAAACTTTTTGTTAGAAAAAATTGCCTTTATGATACAATTTATCTATGAGAATTAATAAATATATTGCTCAAAGCGGATTTTGTTCAAGAAGAAAAGCTGATGAATATGTAACTTCTGGTCGTGTTAAGGTTAACGGCGAAGTTATCACTATGCTTGGCTACGAAATAAGAGTCAAAGACAAAGTAACAATTGACGACAAACTTCTTCAAGCTGATAAACTTGAATATTTCAAATTTTACAAACCAACAGGATATATAACAACAAAATCTGATGAAAAAAATAGAAAAACTATTTATGATGTTCTACCTAAAGAATATCACCACCTAAACCCTGTTGGGCGTTTAGACAAAGACTCATCTGGTTTAATTATCATGACAAACGATGGCAATTTAGCCTATGAATTAACTCATCCAAGCATAAAAGTAGCCAAAACTTATATTGTAAAAGTTGACGGCAAATTAACAGACGATAAACTTCAAAAATTAACAGACGGTATTGAAATTGAAAAAGGCAAAATTGCATATTGCGATTGGGCAATAATTGAAGAAGATAAGGTCTCGACACTTTTTGAAATAATTTTATATCAGGGCTTAAACCGCCAAATTAGAAAAATGTTTGAATTTTTAGGCTATAATGTGATAAATTTGAAACGTATAAGACACGCAAACATTGAACTTACAGGTCTGAAAAAAGGTCAAATAAAACAAATTAAACCGAGACAAATCAAAGAATTAAAAGCATATTTAGAAAAAATTAAAGAGGAAAAATAAATGTTAGATATCAAATTAATCAGAGAAAATCCAGATAAAATCAATGAACTTTTAAAACGCAGAAATCCTGAATTATCAGTAAATTCTGTTTTAAAAATTGACGAAGACAGAAGAAAAATTCAATTTGAACTTGATAACCTAAGAGCAACAAGAAAAACAGAATCTAATAAAATTGGCGCTATGAAAAAAGACGGCGTTGATACAACTGAACTTCAAGCACAAATTAGAAAAATGGGCGATGACATAAAAACATTAGAAGAAAAATTAACTGAACTTGATGTAGCTCAAAAAGAAGCATCATTATTTATTCCGAATACGCCCGATGAAACAACACCAATTGGAGCAGATGATTCTGCTAATGTTGAAATTAAAACTTGGGGCGAACCAACAAAATTTGGATTTGTTGCAAAAGCTCATTGGGATTTGTGTCCAGAATTAAATATGCTTGATTTTGAAAGAGGTGTAAAACTTGCTCACACAAGATTTACGCTATATAGAGGCAAAGGCGCCAAACTAGAGCGTGCTATTATCAATTTCTTCTTAGATACACACTGTGAAACAAGGGGCTATGAAGAAATTTTACCTCCTGTTATGGCAAACTCTAAAACAATGACAGGAACAGGGCAACTTCCAAAATTCAAAGACGACATGTTTAAATGTGTTGATGAAGATTTATATCTAATTCCAACCGCAGAAGTTCCTGTAACAAACATATATCAAGATGAAATCTTAGATGAAGCAGATTTACCAAAATATATGACAGCTTATACTCCATGTTTTAGACGTGAAGCAGGTTCAGCAGGCAAAGACACAAGAGGATTGATTAGACAACACCAATTCAACAAAGTTGAACTTGTTAAGCTAACAAAACCTGAAGAATCAGCAACTGAACACGAAAAATTAACACAAGATGCCGAAAACGTTTTAGAGCTTCTTGGTTTACCATACAGAAGAGTGGCTCTTTGCTCTGGAGATATTGGCTTTTCAGCTAAAAAATGTTACGACTTAGAAGTTTGGATGCCTTCATATAACGCATATAAAGAGATTTCTTCTTGTTCTAATTTTGGTGATTACCAAGCTCGAAGAGCAAACATTAGATTTAGAAGAAAAGACGGTTCTGTTGAATTTGTACACACATTGAATGGCTCAGGTCTTGCAGTAGGCAGAACTCTGGCGGCAATTTGTGAAAACTTCCAAACAAAAGATGGTCATATAATCGTACCAGAAGTTTTGAGAAAATACACAGGCTTTGATATAATTTAATTAAATTTGAGGAAAACTTATATGAAAAAGAAATTAGTTTTTTGTGCATTATTATTGTTTGCAATAATTAATTTTGCTCAAGCCAGAGACAGCAAAGAAGAACAGGCTTGGAAAGCTTCAGGGGAAGCTTTTATTAAAACATTCAATAACGAAGCTATTAAAATGAGTAACATTTACAGAAATTGCACACCATACAACTCTAACGGTGTTATTATATATGGCAAAAGTGGCAATACCTGCCATTATGCAATGGGTACAGCTATAATCAATGGCAAAGAAAAACCATTTACTGATTGTAAAGCACCAATGAGTGTTATGCGAAGCTATGCTGACAATATGGTAAAAAATCTTAACAATAATTCCATTGATTTTACGTACAATTCATCAACAGATCTTTTAAATCAATACTGCAAAAACATACAAATCAAAACAAATAGTATGACTATAAACTAATTCCTAGGAGATAAAATTATGAAAAAAATTTTAGTATTGTTATTAATGTTAGTAGTTGCAGGCACTTTAGCAGTTGATGCTAAAGCTGACAAATCAGCAAAAGCGCAAGCAAAGTTAGCAAAAGAACAAGCAAAAGCTCAAATCAAAAGAGAAAAAGAACAAGTAAAAGCTCAAAAGAAACACCAAAAAGACCTTGCAAAAGAATTAAAAAACAAAAAAGACGTTATCAAAGACGCTGAATACAAACAAATCAAAACAGATTATTTCAACGCTGAAGGATACGGCGACACATACAATTGCAAAGTTGCACAACAAAGATTTTGCAAAGTTAAAGACCTAGACACAGGCGTTTATGTTCTTTGCGACAGAGAAGTTTCAAGAACGCAAATGGAATCAGCTAAAATCTTCTACAGATTAGGCAGATGCACTAAATTAAATTAATTTAAATTTCTTTAAAAACCCTTCAAAATCGAAGGGTTTTTAATTGCCAAGATTTTTTTATCATGATTTAATTAAAAATGTATAGCTAAAAAAGGAAATATGAATGGCTGGACACTCTAAGTGGGCTAATATAAAACATAAAAAAGCAAAGACAGACGCAGCTCGTGGAGTTAGCTTTGCAAAATTTTCAAAAGAAATCATAATGGCAGCTAAAATTGGTGGCGGAGATTTAAACGGCAATTTCCGTTTAAGAACAGCTGTTGAAAAAGCAAAAGCTGGCGGACTTCCAAACGATACAATTAAACGTGCAATCGATAAAGGTTGTGGCAATTTAGGCTCAGACAACTACGAAGAAATCACCTATGAAGGATATGGCGCAGGTGGTGTTGCGATATTTATCGAAGCTGCGACAGACAACAGAAACCGTACCGCAGGAGATATTAGAAGCTATTTTACAAAATACAATGGAAACCTTGGCGAAACAGGTTGTGTTGGTTGGATTTTTGAACCTTGCGCAATGATAGCCATTGATAAACCAATTGAAGCTGACAAGCGCTCAAAAGAAACAGTTAAAATGTTTGATTTTGATAAACTTTTTGAAGACTGTATGGAATTTGACCCAATGGATGTTTTTGAAGACGAAGACGAGGGAGATTACAAAATCAAAACAACTGTTGAAAATTTTGAATCAACCGTAAAAGGCCTAGAGGCTCTTGGATACACCCTAAAAAGCGCTGACTATACAAGAATTCCTTCAAACTCATGCGAAATAACAGACGCCACAATCGCTAAAAAAGTTATGCTTCTTCTTGAAAAACTAGATGAACATGATGACGTACAAAACGTTTATTCAAATTTTGAAGCCAACGACGAAATAATGGCTTCACTTGATGTATAGATAATTATAGGAATTTTATGATAGAAATTACACCAAGTTTCATATATATGATTATAGGGTTTTTATTATCCCTATATGCTTGTGTTTCAAACGACGCAATTCAAACCTTGGGAACATTTTTAAACACTACAAAAGAAAGACCCGTATGGCAAATTTGGCTTTATGTCAGCACTGTTATGATAATTACATTTGTTGCAGGTTGGATTGTAAACGACGGCGATATGGCGTTTGGAAGACTTGATAGAATTCCGCATGCACAAGTTTTCTATTGGTGGCACGTTTTACCACCATTAGTTCTTCTATATTTGACAAAAAAAGGAATTCCTGTTGCAACAGCCTTTTTAATCATTAGCGTTTTTTCTGCCCCAAAAGTAATTGGCTTAATGGTTGCAAAATCAAGTCGGAGGCCAAGCGGTCTTAGGAAGACA
>JAZUSV010000260.1:0-2115 GCA_045606885.1 Candidatus Gastranaerophilales bacterium
AGTTAGAGTTCTTACTGATGCTGCAATCAAGGGTAGTGTTGACAACCTTGTTGGTCTTAAAGACAACATCATTATTGGTAAGAGAATCCCTGCTGGTACTGGTCTTAAGAGATATAGAGATATCACTCCAACAGAAGTTGCAAACTATGACACAACAGAAATTGTTGAAGCTGAATAATTTAAGCATTCAAAAACAGGGCAACCGCCCTGTTTTTTTTGTGTAAAAAGCGGTGAGAAACTCTTGAAAAAAATAAAAATATAATCAAGATTTAAATAATTGTTAAAAGATAGTTGAAAACAAAAAAGCAAGAAAATTTATATTTTCTTGCTTTTTTCATATATTTATTTCTATTTTTTATGCATTTTTGCGTTTTTTATAAACCTGGTTGAAAATTTGTGTCATCTGGAACTTTTGAAACAACTGGGTCAATTGAGAAATATCTAACAGCCTTAACTTCAGTTTCAGTTGCATTTATGTTATAAAGACTAAGTTTTTCATTGAAATACTTTTCTCTAATTCTAAAGAATTCATGTTCTTCCATAACCTTTTTAACCTGTTCTTCAGTTGCGTCGATATTGAATGCATATCCGCCATAAAAACGAACGTAGGCGTCAATTTCAGGCAAAATTTCGTGCCATGTGGCAGGTTTGCCAGGTGTTTTGCTTGGTGGAATGTGACAGTTGCAAAGTTCGATAAAATAAGGCTTATTTTGCTTTGCACATTCAGTGACCATATGTGCAATTGCCGAACATGGTCGTTGACCAACGATAACGTCATAACCACTCAAATCAGTGTTTGTTGAAAAATATTGTTCCTTTGTAGAAACATTGAGTCTTGCAAGGGTTTCTGGTGAAAGTTCAAATTTTGAGTCCATTGAAGAAACATTTTGAAAATTTTCGCCTAGCAAGATTGATGAATATGGAAAATCTCCCGCACCAACATCTAAAATTTTGTTTTCTTTTCCAACCAAATCTGTGATAATTTCAGCAAATTGTTGTTGGGTGAGACCACAAAATGTTTTGAGTTTGTTTTCTAAAATCTTAACTTTGCCTTCAAGTAAACGAATCAAGCGTTCATTTGTTGTGAACCCATCTTCACGACGAATGAGATTTATGTTTTCTCTAACAAATGCATTAAATTTTCTTGGTGATAAAAACAAGTCTTGTATGCTGAAAACGGTGGCAGAACAGAACATTTTATAAAGTGCGTTCATGTCATAATCTGCAGACACTCCATAAACATGTGAAGACATATATTCTTTTAATGCATCAAGTTCATTAATATCAATATTTTTATAATCCATAATTTTCTCCAAAAATGTAATAATTTTTTATTTTAGAGCGGTAATTTACAGAATATATATGAAAAAACATAATTTTCTCTCACATATATAGTTATTATATCATAAAAGTAACAAAATGTCAATAGTGCTTGTCTTTTTGGTATTCATATAAAAGTGCAAAATAAAAACCACTTCATAGTGGTTTTTATTATTGTTTATAAAAACATCTTTTTTAGGTCGATAACATTTTGTTTTGGGTCGGTGAAGTGGAAGGTGTTTATGTTTCGTTTTTGTGCTTGGTCGAGATTTCTTTGAACGTCATCAATGAAAATTGATTCTTCAGGATTGATTGCAAAACGTTTAATTGCCAGGTCAAACACGTCACCATCTTTTTTTAATTGTCCAACTCTGCAAGAATAGATTATGTCATCAAACAAGTCTTCAAAGCCTTCTATTGTGCTTTTTAGATATCTTATGGTGTATTCTTCCATATCAGAAATGACAAAAAGTTTGTAACCTTTTTCTTTCAATTGTTTAATCAAATTCAATGTTCTTTCAAATGGCGGAATCATTTTTCTTAAATTTTCAGTTTTCCAAAGCATATCAACATATTCGGCATATTCAGGAACCTGTTTTTTTGTTTCTGTCAAAAATTCTTCTGCAGCGACAAGTCCTTTGCTAAATTTGTCCCAAAGTGGGGTATAGAGCACTTGAGTGCTGAGCACTTTTGTGGTTTTTTTGTCAAGTCCCAATCTTTCAACATAATCGCCGAATTTGTAATCGACAATCACGCCGCCGATATCAAAAATTATATTTTTAATCATTTTTATTC
>JAZUSV010000261.1:0-18158 GCA_045606885.1 Candidatus Gastranaerophilales bacterium
AATTGCAACTATTTTTGTTCCTATACTCATTATTTTTCCTCTTTTAAATAATTGAGGCCAATTAAATATGCTTCAATATTTTTTTGAATTAGTTCAGTTTTTCCTTTAAGGATTTTTTCGTAAACTTTTTTTATGTTTTCGATTGAAAACTCGCCTGCAATTCTGGAAAGTATGCCAAGTGCAATTGTGTTTGCAATTTTTATGTTTCCTAGTTTTTGTGCTTCTTGGGTTAAAGGAGCAAAAACGTATTTTATATCATTTCTTGTTTTGTTAATTTTTGCAAGGGACGAATTAACTATAATTGTCCCATTTTCTTTTACTTTTGAAATAAATTTGTCGAAAGATGTTTGGTTAAGAGCTATGACACAGTCTACTTTTTCATTTTGAATTGTGTTTATTTCTTTTTTTGAAACATTGATTTCGCAATTAACTGCTCCACCTCTCATTTCAGCTCCATAGCTTGAGCAGTATGTCACAAAAAGGTCGTTTAGCATAAATAAATTTGCTAAAATTGTGCCAATTGAAAGCACACCTTGCCCACCTGAACCTGAAATTAAATAACTTTTAATCATTTTCTATATCCTTAAAAACTTTTAGAGGATATATTAAGCTAAGTTCTTCCTCTATTTTTTTGTGTGACTCTTGAGGAGATAATTTCCAATTTGTTGGGCAGGTTGATAAAATTTCAACAAAACTGAACCCTAATCCTTTTTTTTGATATTCAAACGCTTTTTTAAGTTGTTTTTTTGCGTTTAATATGTTTTTTACATCATAAAGTGCTACTCTTGCGCTGAAACTTGTTCCATCGCATAGTGCAATATGTTCCGCTGCTTTTATTGGAAAGCCATGGTATTCTTTGTTTCTGCCTGTGGGGCTTGTTGTTGTAATTTGTCCCATGGTCGTTGTTGGCGCCATTTGTCCGCCCGTCATACCATAGTTTGTATTATTTATGCATATTGCAGTAATGTTTTCGCCTCTAAGAGCGCTATGAAGAGATTCCGCTATGCCAATAGAAGCAAAATCTCCATCTCCTTGGTATGTAAACACAAAGCGAGTGTTGCCTTGGGCTTTGTGCGCTCTTTTTATACCTGTCGCAACAGCGCAGGCTCTTCCATGTGGAGATTCGATACAATCGACATCTAAATAGTCATATAACATTACAGAACAACCAGAAGACGCTACTGCTATGGTTTGCTCTTGTAAATTTAGCTCATCTAGTATTTGCGCAACAAGCTTGATTGCTAAGCCATGGTCGCAACCAGGGCAAAATGAAAAAGCTGAATTATTTTTTATTGATTTTGGAGTGCTAAATACTTGCTGCATGATGCTCCTTTATGATTTTATCTATTGCGCTAATCATTTCCTCTTGCTTTAACCAATCTCCAACAGGTTTTCCAATGAAAGAAATTTGCGCATTTTGTAATATTGCTAAACGAACATCTTTTAGCATTTGACCTAAATTCATCTCAATATCAATAAACATTTTTGTTTTTACTGATAGTTCACTAAGTCGCTTGCTTGGGAAAGGATATAAGGTTTTTGGTCTAAATAAACCGAATTTTATGTCTCTTTCTCGGTAATAATCACAAACTGCTTTGGCGCTTCTTGCCATTGTTCCAAAAGCTGTGATGATGAAATCAGCGTCTTCGCATTTGTATTCTTCATATTCAACTTCATTTTCTTCAATTTGTAAATATTTTTGATGCATATTTAAAATGTGCTGATTTAATTTTGTTTGGCTAGGCTCAAGAGAGTGAATATTTCTTGAAGGTCTATTTTTTGCTCCGTCTAATCTCCATGAAGAATTGTCAACTTCAGGATATGGGTTTTCTTTTAAAATTGCTGGTTCTGCCATTTGCCCTAATAAGCCGTCGAGCAGTAAAATTACGGGGTTTCTATATTTTTGAGCCAAATAAAATGCTCGATATGTTAAATCAATACATTCTTGAACAGTTGCAGGAGATAACACAATTGTTTTATAGTTGCCATTTCCACCCCCTGTAATTGCTTGGTTGTAGTCGCCTTGAGATGGAAAAATATATCCTTGTCCTGGACCTGCTCTCATAACGTTAACTAAAACAATAGGAAGTTCGTCAGATGCAGCATAAGACATGGTTTCTTGCATCAATCCAACAGCGCAAGAAGAGCTTGATGTCATAGTTTTTGCGCCTGTTGAAGCAGCGCCTAGTGCCATATTTATTGCTGCAACCTCTGATTCAGCACATACGTATGCCAAACCTCTTTTTTGCATTTCGAAACTTAAAAATTCTCCAATTTCTGTTTGTGGAGTGATTGGATATCCAAAATAGCAATTACAACCACATTTTAGTGCGGCACGTGCAATTGCGATATTTCCTTTTAATAATTCCTTTTGTTTCATTGTTTAATTACTTCTGTTATTGCGATATCAGGGCAAACTAGAGCACATTGAGCGCAGGCTATACATTTTGAGTCTTTGTCGCAAAATTCAACGATTGGCTCTCCTGTTTTGCCGATTTTTTCGCTTTTTTTGATAAGTTTTTTGGGGCAAACATCAATGCACAGATAGCAAGATTTACATCTTTTTTCATCTATTTTGATGTGTGACATTTTTACTCCCCATGACTTAAATGCTTATCCATTCTATATTTTTGCATAAAAATTTTAAATACGCCAATTTTTAATGTTTAATTTACAAAAAATTGCTATAATAATTCTATGAAAAAGTTTTCTTTTTTATACGTTACGGCACTAATTGCTTCCCTGAGTGGTCTATTGTCTGGATATGACACAGGGGTTATTTCTGGCGCTTTGTTGTATATTGAAAATTCTTTTAAAATGACACCGCAATTGCTTGGTTTTTTAGTTAGTTCGGTTTCTGTTGGAGCTATTTTTGGTGCAGTTGTAAACGGAGTTTTGATTGATAAAATTGGAAGAAAGAAAATTTTAATCATAAGTTCTTTAATTTTTATAATTGGTTCGCTGTCTTGTGCGTTTAGTGTATCTGTTTGGCAGTTAATCCTCTCAAGAATGTTTCTTGGTTTTGCAGTTGGAATAGTTAGCTTTGCAGGTCCTTTGTATTTGAGTGAAATTTCTTCTAAGCAAAAGCGTGGAAGCGTTGTTTCTATGTATCAAATTGCTTTAACTTTTGGAATTTTGTTTTCATATTTAATCAATTATTTTTGTGCAGATTTGTTAAATAATTGGCGAGTAATGCTTTTTGTTGGAGCACTTCCTGCATTTGTGCTTTTTGTTGGCATGTTTTTCCTGTCTGATACTCCAAGATGGTATGTTTTCAAGGATAAAATTGATAAAGCTAAAAACGTTTTAAGAAAAATTAGTCCAGAGCTAAATTGTGAAAATGAAATCAATAACATAAAAAATACTGTCATTCACAACGAAAAAATAAAACTTGAAAAAAGAATTGTTATGCCTTTTGTTATTGGAATTGGCATAATGTTTGTTCAAATTGCAACAGGAATAAATGCGATAATATATTATGCACCAACAATATTTAAAACACTTGGGTTTAATTCAAATCAAGATGCTTTGTTTGTAACTATTTTTATTGGTTTAATCAATTTCTTGATGACTTTTATCGCCTTTGTATTTGTTGACAAGCTTGGAAGAAAACCATTGTTGTACATTGGTTTATCGGGTATGTTAATAAGCCTGCTTTCCTTGTCTTGTGTTTTTGTACTAGAGCTTGAATTTGTTAAATATTTTGCAATTGTATTTTGTGCTATATATATTGTTTCTTTTTCAATGTCTTTAGGTCCTATTGCGCTTTTGATAATTTCTGAAATATTTCCACTTAAATACAGAGGAAGCGCTATGAGTGTTGCAATTATTTCTAATTTTGTGTTTAATTTTATAATAACAGGCTTGTTTCCTATTTCTTTGTATAAATTTGGCGGATGTATTACGTTTTTAATTTTTGCTTTAATTTGCGTGATTTCTATTCTTTTTGTTTATTTTGTTGTGCCTGAAACAAAAGGTTTGACATTAGAAGAAATAGAAAACAAATGGAAAAATTAAATTCTTGTAATTGTTGTTCCGCCGTAGTCAATAATTGTATCGTTTATTAGGTTTTTTCTATGGTTATCACCATAAATAATTCTGTAGCCGTCTGAATTTGGATTATTGTTTTTTATTGGAGTTGTATCAGGTGATAAAAATTGCGTTACTAAGAAGCCATCTCTTCTTTTTTCGTCGCATACTTTTCCAAAGTGCATTTTAACAAATTCATTGCTATGTTTGTTTAAAAATAAACCCATTTGTACTTCAGAATTTCTTCCATGGTCTTTTATTATAAAAGTATTTTGTTTGCTTGAAAAAATTTTAATACAACTTGCTTGTGTATCTTCTATTTCAAGTTTATATGCTTTTGCATATACCCCTTTTCCAAGATATGTTGCTTTTGCTTTTTTGTTTAAAATTTTACTCAAAGAAGAAGAAAATTCTTCTAAATTGGAGTTGTTTTGAAATTTTTTAACTGCTTTATATATTTCTTTTGTTGCTTTTTCTTTATCGTCAACTTTGTTTAGCCAATCAGCAGGGATTTTACCAACCTCTCTTTTTGTTAGAGGACATCCGAGTAAAATTTTGTTTAATTCTTTTGGCGATGTCCAATTTTGTTCAAGATACGAAGTTAAATCGTTGCTAAATGTTAAAGAATTTTCATCAAATTCGGTTGTATATGTTTCAAAATGCCAATCTAAAAATGTCAAAAGCTCTTTGTTTGTATATTTTTTAACTTCCGGTGCAATGGATTTTATTTGTTTGAAATCAATTTGACTTACGTATTCTTCAAAATCTTTCAAGTTGATATCTTTAAGATTATCGTAATTAATAAAACCGTTTAAAACAGCTGAAAATTCAGGAACTTCTTTTGAATTACTTCTAATAATTCTTACTATATTTGCTAATGAACTAATTTGAGCTTCGTCTAGCATTTCAAAACAAGCTAAATTAGCTAATATAACAGAAGTTGGAACGTCGTATCCTTTGCTTATTAATTTATTTAAATACCATCTTGGACCTAATTCTGTTGCGCATTTTGTTGCATCGTAAGAGTTTGCCCCTTGTTTTATTAAATCTAGTGCTTCTTGTGTTGCCTCGTCTGATTTTTTGCATAATGTGCATACATCATACGGGCGCACTTTCTTATCAAGAAGAAATAATGCTTTTTGATATATTTCTTCGCTTTCACGAGTAAGCCATGAAGCTATTTCGGCGCTTACGCCTTTTTTGATTAATTTCATTGCTTTTGAAAAATCTTTATCATCAAGCAAACTCAACTCTTTCACTTGTGAAGAGTGAGTAATTCTTGTTAGATAAATTGCTCTTGTATAGTTTTTATCTTCAAATTGCGCAATTTGTCTTGCATAATATGAGTCAACATCTTTTTCTAAAAGCTCAAGAGCTCTTTTATAATGTTTTTCTTTTAAGTCCGAAATTTCAGCTGCGTGGTTTAAGTCTATTTCTTGGTCTAGCAAATAAATTATTCTGTCAATTTTTTCATCGCTAAACTCGTTAACATTTCCAATTCTAGTATCTAATTTGCATTTGCTTTCAATAAAATCAATTTTTTGTGCTCTTGTTGGTTCGCTGTTTGATTTTTTGGTACTTGTGAAGCTAACCGTATCTTTTTGAAGAGAATTAATTTTATTAAAATTAGCACAATAAAATGGCACTTTGTTTATTGGTGCCATTTTTTTAAAATTAAAATTTTTAATTGGACTTATTTGCATAGACTATTATATAAAAAGTCTAAAGGCTTAATTTTGCCATTATGATTCTTTTAAATTTTTAACGTGGTGATAAATGTATATAATTCCTAAAATTAAGCAAGCAATAATAATAACTGCATCAAATTTGTGCCAAATATGTTTTAGAGCTTCCGTATTTTGTCCAACTTTAACACCAACCCAAACTAAAAGATAGCTCCAAATTAAAGAACCAATGAAGGTGAATAAGAAAAATGTTCTTTTTCTTGCTTTTAAAATACCTGCAGGAAGAGAGATAAAAGTTCGAACAACAGGGAGCATTCTGCAAATAAAGAATGACCAATCGCCGTATTTATCAACCCATTTGTCTGCAATTTCTAAATCGTGTTTTGAAATTAGAAAATATTTTCCATATTTTTCGATAAATTTTCTTCCGCCAAAATATCCAAGGTAATATGAAGGAATTGAGCCTAAAACACAACCAATCGCACCAAAGAAAGCTGCTGTGTGAATTGAAAATGTTCCTTTTGTAACCAAATATCCAGCAAATGGAAGTATCGCTTCTGATGGTAGAGGAATATTACAAGATTCTATTGCCATCAAAAGAGCTATTCCCCAAGGACCCATTTGGGTGACTACTGATTCAATCCAATTAACTATTGCTAATATAATTTCGTTTAACATAATAAAACTCCAATCTTCACTTAATTGTAAATGATTGGAGTTTATTGTTCAAATTATTAATATTATTTTATAAAATTGCTATATAGTTTAATTTCTTGTGCTTTGATGTGTCTGTCGTTGATTGGACTAAAAGTGTCGCCAACTTGTGTTCCAAGCGGTTTTTCGCTTAAATATTTCTTTTCAAGACGTTTTTTGTTTAAGAAAGGTAGTCCAAAGCCAAGATATCCAACTTCGATACCTAGAGCTGCTGTTTTAAGATATGAATTTAAACCGTTTACACTTTTTGCAAGAGCATTGGTGTCTTCGTTTTGCATTGCTCTTACCATTTCTGACATACAGTCGCTTGAAATTCCTTCTGTATAATTTGATTGGTCCATAAAGTCTTGAAGTTTTAAATCTTCAGCAAAGAATTTTCTTTTCTGCATAAGCTCGTCAATTTCTGCTTGAGTACTTAATTTTCCACCAGAGTATTGACCACTTTTTTGTTTTGTTTTTATTATTGAATCAATGTGTTTTAGTGCTGATTTTCTGATTTTTTCAAATACAGCTTCTTTTTTGCCCCCTTGGCTTTCAACGCTGTCCAATAGTTTTATGATTTCTTCTCTGCTGTTAAGGTTCATATATTTATTTTGTACAGTTTCAGAACTCATTGCTTTTGTTCCTTTTGCGAATGGGCTAAGAGTTGATGATATATTAGAACAGAAGTTTCGCGCTCTTTGTGATATGGTTTCGCTGCCTTTTCCAAAAACATTTTTATATGGATTTTCTACCATAGGAATTTTTGTAATTTTTGTCACAATACTTGAAGCAACTGCTTGCATTGATTTTAAGCCAAACAAAATAATCGCAATTGTTTGAAGGTCTCTGAATAAAATTTCTTTAACTTCGTCCCTAGTAGCTTCTTTGTTACCAGGGTTTCTTTTAAGTGCGCTTAAAACCCTTGGAACTACAACGAAACAGCTCATAATTGTAACTAAACCCATAAAAGAGTTATCGCCACCATTTGGCTCAAAATAGCTTATTGCTTTGGAAATGTTTTTTGCTATTTTAGAATTGCCGTTAAGTTTATCTCCTAAGTTTGTTGCTGCTTTAGATATAGGTTGGGTAATTTTAGAAATGTTCATTATTTACCCTCCCTTTTTGCAGCTTCATCATAAATTGCTTTACCGCCAGGATTAATTCCGCCTGAAGCCCAAGTGTATATTTTTGGAATAAATGACATAATGTAGCCTGTTCCAAAAATTAAAGCCCCAATTGTTCCTACACGTTTAATTGACCAATTGTTGCAGAAATTTTTAACTGTATTGTTTGCTAAGTCAACTATGCCATTTTTTGTGTTTGCTTTTGCATAATCGTCTGCATAAGCATCCATGAATTTAACATATCTTCCAAATTTTGTAGCACCATCTTCCGTGCTGTTTATTGTATATTTTGCTACGCTAAAATCTGTATTATTATAGTCTGTTTTTCTTCTTTTTACGATTTTAATAAATTCTTTTTGTATGCTTGCTAAAATTTCTTTTTTTTCTTTTTTGGTTGCTTTACCGTAGTCGGTTATTTTTTTAACTAAGCTTTCAACATCGCTGTCGCCCGCATTAACTGTTGTATTTGTTGTTTTGGCAATTGTATCTGAAATTACTTTTGTTAAAAAGTCGTTTTTAAAGGTTTCGCTGCTAACGCCTTCAATGCCATCAATTGTTTGTTTTTGCATGTTGTCTGCCAAATAAGACAAATTAACAATGTTTTCCTTGTGAGTATTTGCAGTTTTTCCTGATAGTTTTGTAATTAACGCCAAAATTCCAACAGGAGCCAATGTCATTGTTGGACCTGTTAAAAATTCACGAATTCCTTCTTGCCATAAATATGGCCAATTAACTTTTTTGGTGTATTCGTAACCAGACATAGCGCCTGAAGCAGTTCTTGGAATGTTTGTTCCAAGCATATCTTCAACTGTAAATTGAATACCACGATTGCCGTCAATAATTTTCCAAGCAGCGATTAACCCATCTGTTAAACCTTTGAATTGAACGTTTTTGTTATTTGCGTTTATATTGTTTTGCCTTAATTGATTGTTGTTAACGGCAGTTAATTTCATCTAGGTTGTTTCCTCACATAAAACACAAGTTAATAAAAACATGTGAATCGTTTTTTTTGCTAGTTTTTGGCGATTTTTTTTAAAATCTTAACAATACAGATTTTTGTCGCAAAAAAGATACTACCATAAATTTTAAAAATTAAAAATACCCAAGAGAATATTTCTTAAAAAAGTTAACATTCCTCTTTTGTCTAATTTATTTTTTAGTGAAATAATATATCATTTTTTTATGATTGGAGTAAGAAAACTTTTATTTTTGATGCTTGCCTGCTACTTTTTAATTGCGGGATTTTTGTTCTTGTTTATCTGATTACAGTTTTTGCCCAAGCTTCAAAAGCCCTGTAGTCTTTTTGTAGTTGAGTAGCAAGGATTTTGATGTGTCCAAAATTTTCTTCGTCACGCATTTTTTTAGCAAATATGACTTTTATAATTTTTCCGTAAAGATTTTCGTTAAAATCATACAAATGAGCTTCTATAATTTCATTTTTGCCGTTTGTTAAAGTTGGTTTTGTGCCCCAAGAAATAAGTGCTGGTCTAAGTTTTGATTCAATTTGAACATAACCATGGTAAACCCCATAAGGAAGTTTTACCATACTTGTTGGCCAAACAAGATTTGCTGTTGGATAGCCAAGTGTTCTTGCAACTTTGTTACCTTTGACAACCGAATTTCTAACAGAAAAGCTTCTTCCTAAAAGTGCCTTAACAGCGTTTAGATGTCCATATTGTATTCTTTTTCTAATTATTGTTGAGCTTACTTCTTCTTTGTCTTGATATTTTTGTTCAGGTACAATTAGACAATCATATCCATATTTTGAAGAAAACTCCTTTAGTAAAGCTGGACTTCCACCCCTGTCTTTTCCAAAAGTATGATTATAACCAACGACAATTAATTGTGGTTCAAAATTCTGAACAATGACTTTGTGTAAATATTCTGTTGCGCTTAAATCTTTATATTTTTCAAAATCAAGCTCATATAGATAATCTACGCCCAACGATTCAAGAATTATTTGTCTATCTTTAAAAGTTTGAATACAAGGAGTTTTTTCTTCACTAAAATAATCTGCTGGGTTCTTGTCAAAAGTTATTATTGCTGATTTAGTTCCTAATTGCCTTGCTTGTTGAACTAATGAGCTAATAATTTTTTTGTGTCCAATATGTATTCCATCAAAATAGCCCAAAGCTATTGCAATTTTTCTATTTGGTTTAATTTCGTGTAAAACTTCCATTTGCTATTTTGATTCCTTGTTTTGAACTTTTTTATTTTTTTTCTTTTGTTTGGTTTGATTTAGATTTTCTTTTTGCTGTAATCTTCGAACAGAGCAAACATCAGGAATTGCTTGTACGCTAGTGATAACTTTTTTGAGTGTGTCGATGTTGTCTAGCTCTATTCCTAAATCTATTATACCGAATTTTCTGCCTTTTAGATAAGTATTTGAATATATTATGTTAATTCCAAGATCACCTGTTTTTAATAACACGTCTCTTAACATTCCGACTCTGTCTTGGCATTCAATTCTTATATGTGCAACATAAGATGTTTTTGTTGCACTATTTGCCCAAGAGATGTCCATCATACGTTCAGGTTCAATATTGTATAAACATTTGCAATCTAGCCTGTGAACACTCACTCCTTTTGAGCGTGTAATTACGCCGATGATTTGTTCTCCAGGAATTGGAGAGCAACATTTTGCCAAAGACCAAAGTAAACCTTCAAGTCCAATAATATCGTTTTTCTTGCTTTTTGTTTTTTTGCTTGGTGCTTGAATTTGTGATTGCGCAAATTGTTCATCTGTTTTTGGTGGTTCATATTTTTTAAGAGTGTTTAAAACCTTATGTATAGTTGTTTCGCCATAGCCAAGTGCTGCAAACAAGTCTTCTGAAGTTTTGTAGTTCATTTCTTTTGCAGCTTTTTCGAGTACGCCGTTTTTAAAGAATTCTTCAAATGTTGCTTTTGTTAGTTCAACTTCAAGATTTGTTTTACCAATTTGAATGTTGTCTTCACGTTTGAATTTTTTAAACCATTGTCTAATTTTTGAACTTGCATTTTTTGTTACAACAAAACTTAACCAATCGATTTTTGGCATATATTGTTTTGAAGTTAAAATTTCAACAATGTCTCCGTTTTTAAGTTTTGTATCTAGTTGTGCTATTCTTCCGTTAATTAGTGCGCCAACGGTTTTGTGGCCAACTTCTGTGTGAATTCTGTATGCAAAATCAACAGGGGTTGAGTTTTGTGGTAAATCGAAAACGTCGCCGTTTGGTGTGAAAGCAAAAATTTGGTCATTAAAAATGTCGAGTTTAACGCTTTCTACAAAGTCTTGCGTTGTTGTAGACTCATTATCAAGCTCCATAACTTTTCTCATCCAAGAGAATTGAACATCTTGTTTTGTGCTTGCTTTAATTGAGCCAGATTCTTTGTATCTCCAATGCGCTGCAACCCCGTATTCTGCAATTTCATGCATTTCTTTTGTTCGGATTTGTATTTCAACAGGCTTGTTTTTTGCGCCAATTACGGATGTGTGTAATGAACGATACATATTGCCTTTTGGCATTGCAATGTAGTCTTTAAATCTACCTGGGATTGGCTTGAATAATTGGTGAATTATACCTAAAACTTGATAACATTCTTTTTCGTCTTGAACAATTACTCTGACTGCTGTGATGTCGTACAGTTGGTCAAAAGTAACATTGAGACGTTTCATTTTGTTGTAAATTGAATAATAGTGCTTTGCTCTACCTTTAATTGTTGCTTTGATTTTGCTTTTATCTAATTCTTTTGTAATTGTTTCAATCAGAGCGTTTACTGTTGTATCTCTCATGGCTTTTGTTTCTGCCACAAGTTTTGCAATTTCATAGTATTTTTCAGGCAATAGATATCTTAAAGATAAATCTTCTAGCTCTGCTTTAATTTTCCCCATCCCTAAACGGTTTGCTAATGGCGCAAAAATGTCCATTGTTTCTTGGGCAATTTTCTTTTGTTTTGTTGCTGCCATAAAAGAAAGGGTGCGCATGTTGTGCAGTCTGTCTGCTAATTTTAGGACAACTACTCTTATGTCTTGAGCCATAGCGATAAGCATTCGGCGGAAATTTTCAGCTTGACGTTCTTCTTTTGATTTAAATTGGTATTTGTTTAATTTGGTAACGCCTTGAACAAGATTTAATACGTCTGTGCCGTATTTTTCTTCCATTTCTTGAGCTGTAGTTTCGGTGTCTTCTAAAATATCGTGCAAAAAGGCTGATATAATCGTGTTTTTGTCGAGCTTTAAATCAACAAGAATTTTTGCAACTTCTAGTGGGTGAATTATGTATGGTTCTTGTGAAATTCTAAATTGCCCCTCATGAAGAGTTTTTGCCCAATTATATGCAGATTCAATCTGCTCAATATCTTCTTTTGGTCTTTTTTGTTTATTGAGTGCTTCTTTTATTTCTTCGAAAGTTTTTTGATATGTCATAATTCACCAAATTATATTATATTATTATACATATTATCCTGTTTTTGAGATATATTAAATGTTGTATTTTAGAGAAAAAAAGTGAAGATATGATAAAAAATATCGACGAATTAATTGAGTTAATCAAAAATAATGATGGATATAAATTTTCAATTAAAGTTGTTGCAAATTCAAAAGTTAATTTGATTGATTTTTGTGATGAATACATAAAAATTAAAATCACTGCAAGAGCAGTTGAGGGCAAGGCAAACAAAGCAATCATTGAATTTTTATCTAGTCAATTATCAATTCCTAAATCTAAAATAGTTATTGCACATGGAGAAAAATCTTCCCTAAAAACAATTCAAGTTTTTAACTAATTGTAAAGAAATGTTATAATGATGAAAAAATTCCAACACTTTTTACTTTTAGGTGGTTTAAATAACTTGTAATTTAGAAAGGTCTTTGAGTGGATTCTAACAAAACAAAAAAAGGCAGCCCTTCTATATCACATCAAGACGGCATATTAAATAATCAAAAGATTACTAACCCTATCGATACATCAAAAATTATGCCGCTTAATACAAGAACCTCTGCAAATAGATTATACGGAGGCTGGGCGAATAGTTTTGCAAAATCGAGCGAAATTAATTACCTCGATGTTTTGAATGCGCTTAATTCTTCTTTAAATTCTCAAATTGATTCCGTTAAATTGTTTTATTCTATATATCAAGAAATTAGCTCTAAAGTTAACTTAGATTTTCTTGCAGTTGGAATTGTTAATCCTGTTTCTAATTGTATGAATATAAAATTAGTTGAAAAAACAGGAGCCTCGTACACTTCAAAGATTTTATTATCTGACGAAGACAGTGCCATTGTTAAATCATTCAAAACCAAAGAAGCAGTGTTTACAACGGACAACAACTATTTGAAAATGCATTATTTATCCCAAACACCAACAACAATTATTCCATTGGTTGCATTCGATGAGTGTTTGGGTGTAATCGTTTTTTCTGATAATAACAATCAATTGTTTGAGGTTTATAAAATAATAGCTAATTATTATGCAATTTTCTATAAAAATAGGCAATTAGTTGAGCTTGTTGATAAAAATACGGATGCTGACGCACTTACAGGCTTGTCTAATCATAAAAAGCTTCAAGAAGATTTAGCAAGAGAAATTTCCAAAAATGCCAGCAGTGATAATACTTTTGCTTTCTGCATTATTGATATTGCTAACATTTCAGAAATTAACAATGAATTGGGTCATGCTAAGGGTGATGCAGTTATTAAAGAAGTTGCTTCAAAAATTCAAAAAAATGTTAGAAATACAGATAT
Source organism: Candidatus Gastranaerophilales bacterium (assembly GCA_045606885.1). Lineage (GTDB taxonomy): Bacteria > Cyanobacteriota > Vampirovibrionia > Gastranaerophilales > Gastranaerophilaceae > RUG14156. The sequence goes on from JAZUSV010000261.1 coordinate 13,257, forward strand.
CACAGGAAGATATGGCGGTGATGAAGTTGCTATCATTATGCCTAATACATCTGAATCTGAAGCAAAATATGTTTGTGAATTTTTGTTGTACAACCTTGCTTGTACAATGTTTGATGATTTAGGTCAGTTGAAATTCTCTTGTGGTATTTCGATGTATCCAACTTCAACAAATAAACAGGAAAAATTGACGATATTAGCTGAGCAAGCATTGTTTATTGCAAAGAGCAAAAGAAATCAGTCTGGTCAATCGGAAATTGTTTCAACAAATGATTATAATTTCTGGGATGACGAGGCGTTGAAATGCTTTGCGCAAGTTTTGACTAAAAAACATGCCTCGATTGGTATTGATATTGAAGAAGAGTTGATTAACCAATTCCATAATGAAAATATTGTCTCAAATGAACATTTGCTTGATGTGGTATCTTCTCTAGCAAACACAATTGATGCAAAAGATACATATACAAAAGGTCACTCTGCCGCTGTTTCAAGGTACGCAGAAGCGTTAGCTCGTGCAATTAATTTACCGAGCGACGAGGTAGAGCGAATTAAACTTGGTGCACTGCTTCATGATATTGGTAAAATTGGTATCCCAGAACATGTTTTAAGAAAACCGACTATGCTTTCTGATGACGAGTGGTCTGTTATGAAGCAACATCCAACAATTGGTGCTGATAAGGTATTAAAACCAAATAAATCTCTTCATGATTTAATGCCAATGGTTAAATATCACCACGAGCATGTGGATGGCTCTGGTTATCCTTATGGCTTAAAGGGAGATGAAATACCACTTTCTGCAAGAATTGTTGCAGTTGCCGATTCTTATCATGCTCTTATTTCTGATAGACCATATAGAAAAGGTTTGTCGGTTTCAAAAGCTTGTGAAATTTTGAAAATGGGCGCCGGTGCACAATGGGATAGGGAATTAATCCGTCAATTTATTATCATTGCTCCAAGTTTGGCAACTAATATTTAAATAATTTAGTTTTAATTCCCATTCTAGCTAGTCTATATAATATGCTTACTTTTAAAACCCCAAGACCATATTTGCATGAGCGCAAGAAATTAATTGAGCTTGCGCCGTCAAAGTATTTTGTTGGACAAGAAATTTCTCCAATTGAATAATTTTTGTAATAAATTAAAGCCAACATTTCGTTATCAAAAACAAAGTCGTCACTCATTTTTTCAAATGGTAAACTTTTTAAAACTTCAGAACTGAAAGCTCGATAACCTGTATGGTATTCTGATAAATTTTTGTTCAAAAATAAATTTTGAAATGCAGTTAAAAATTTGTTTGCGAAATATTTATATTTTGGCATTTTAGAATTTTTTGCACTTCCAACAAGCATACGAGACGCTATAGCGCAATCGTAGTTGTCGTAAGCTATCATTGAAACTAACGCTGGGATTAATCTTGGGTCATATTGGAAATCAGGATGAAGCATAACAACTATATCTGCACCAAGCTTTAGGGCTTCAGAGTAACAAGTTTTTTGATTTGCTCCATAACCAAGATTTTTTTCGTGCGTTATTGTTTTTATTCCAAGTGAATTTGCAATTTCGACAGTTTTGTCTTTTGAACAATCGTCAACCAAAATAATATCATCCACAAAATCTTTTGGAATAGTGTCGAATGTTTCTTTTAAAGTAGCCTGCGCATTATACGCAGGCATTACTATAACGATTTTTTTGTTGTTTAACAAATTCTATACCTTTGGTAGATTTCTTAATTTTAAGTGCAATTCTCTCAATTGTTCTTCAGATGCTATGCTTGGAGCGTCTGTCATCAAGTCTTTTGCTGCTGAATTTTTAGGGAATGCAATAACTTCTCTGATTGATTGAGCTCTTAACAATAAGGCTACTAATCTATCAAGACCTATAGCCAAACCACCGTGTGGAGGTGTTCCATATTTAAATGCGTTAACTAAAAATTCAAATTTGTTTTGGATATCTTCTTCAGTTAATCCAAGAGCGTGGAATACTTTTTCTTGAATTTCAGCGTCATGGATTCTGATTGAACCGCCACCAAGTTCATTTCCGTTGTAGATGATATCATAAGCGATTGATTTAACGTTTCCTTTATCGTTTTCTAGTTTATCAATATCTTCTAAAGCTGGCATTGTAAATGGGTGGTGAACAGATTTAAATGAACCGTCTTCTAGGTCTTGTTCAAATAATGGGAAATCAACAACCCACAATAAATCATGTAATGATTCATCAATCATATTTAATTTTTGACCAAAGTATAATCTAAATCTTCCTAAAACATCAAAAACGATTTTTGGATGGTCGGCAACAAAGAAGATAATATCACCTTTTTGAGCTTCGCCACGTTCTTGAATAGCTTTGATTTGTTCTTCGTTTAAGAATTTTAATACAGGAGATTTAACTTCGCCATCTTCCATATAAGTTATCCAAGCTAAACCTTTAGCGCCAAATGAAATAGCTAAGTTTCTTACATCATCCATTTCTTTTCTAGAGTATCCTGCGATACCTGGGATTTTAATAGCTCTTACGGTTCCGCCTTTAGCTATAACTGCTTTAAATGCTTCAAAAGTTGAAGCTTGCATAATATCTGTTACATCAAATAACTCTAAGCCAAAACGTGTGTCTGGTTTATCTGAACCATATTTTTCCATTGCTTCTTTGTATGTCATTCTTTTAAAAGGAGCTTTAACTTCTACTCCTGCAGCTTCAAAAGCTTTTTCGATTAAGCCTTCTGTCATTTTAATTACGTCATCTTGAGAAACAAATGACATTTCCATATCAACTTGAGTAAATTCAGGTTGTCTATCCGCTCTTAAATCTTCATCTCTGAAACATTTTGCGATTTGGTAATATTTTTCAAAGCCTGAAACCATCAAAAGTTGTTTAAAGATTTGAGGTGATTGAGGAAGAGCATAGAATTTACCATCATGAAGTCGAGATGGAACCAAGTAGTCTCTTGCGCCTTCTGGAGTTGCTTTAATTAAAATTGGTGTTTCAACTTCCATAAAATCTAAATCGTTTAAGTAGTTTCTGATTGCTTTAACGATGTTGTGACGAAGTTGGAAGTTGTTCATCATTTTTTCACGACGCAAGTCTAAATAACGATATTTTAAACGTACATCTTCTGAAACGTTGTCATCTTCTAAAACAAAAGGAAGAGTTTGTGCGCTTGAAAGAATTTTAACTTCAGCAGGATACATTTCAATCGTACCTGTTTTTAATTTATTATTAATTGTTTCATCAGGTCTTTTTGAAACTTTACCTGTTACTTGGATAACATATTCTGATTTAACTTTAGATAAAACCTCGTGTACTTGAGGGTTAACTTGTGGGTCGGCTACAAGTTGAAATAAGCCTGTTTTGTCTCTTAATTCAACGAAAATAATTCCGCCTAAGTCACGAATTGTGCTTGCCCAGCCAGCCAAAGTTGTTTCTTTGCCAATATGAGTTTCGTTTAATTCTGTACAACCAATTTTTTTATATGTTAATTCCATATTCTCCCTCTCGTTAATGTTATTTGTAGAAAAATTATAAAACAAACATAATAAATAAGGCAATTTTTTTAAAAAATCGTGTCTTTTGCTAAAATATTGAACTAAAATATTTATATATTATAATTTTTCATACGTAGGCTGGGTCGGAATTAAAAACCTTACCAGCAGTTAATAAAGATTAAGGAGAAAAGAAAAAGATGACACTAAAGAATTTCTTATTCACATCTGAATCTGTTACAGAAGGTCACCCAGACAAAGTTTGTGACCAAATTTCAGATGCGATTTTAGATGAATTTTTAACAAAAGATTCAAAATCAAGAGTAGCTGCAGAAACTACTGTTACAACAGGTATGGCATTAGTTTGCGGTGAAATTACTTCTAATTGCTATGTTGATATTCCAACTGTAGTTAGAAATACAATTAAATCAATTGGCTATAATGGTGAAGAAGGTGGCGGTTTTGATTATAAAACTTGCGCAGTTTTAACTTCAATTGATGAACAATCTATAGATATCGCTGGTGGTGTTAATAAAGCGCTAGAAACAAGAACAGACAATGCTGATACATCAAAAGATGAAACGCTTGATATTGGTGCAGGTGATCAAGGTATCATGTTTGGCTATGCTTGTGATGAAACACCTGAATTAATGCCTCTGCCAATTGCGCTAGCGCATAAATTAGCTTACAGATTAGCAGAAATCAGAAAACAAAGAAGAGTTAACTATCTTCGTCCAGATGGCAAAAGCCAAGTTACTGTTGAATATGTTGACGGTAAACCAAAAAGAATTGACACAATTGTTATTTCAACTCAACATGATCCAATTGTAAACGGCGTTGAAGACAATCAAAAAATTCAAGAAATCATTAGAAAAGATATGATTGAACTTGTAATTAAACCTGTGTTCGAAGGTTACGAAGTAAAACCTGATGAAACAACAAAATATTTAATTAATCCATCAGGAAGATTTGTAATTGGCGGACCTCAAGGAGATGCTGGTTTAACAGGTAGAAAAATCATTGTTGATACTTATGGTGGCTATTCTCGTCATGGTGGCGGTGCGTTTTCTGGAAAAGATCCAACAAAAGTTGACCGCTCTGCTGCTTATGCTGCTCGTTGGGTTGCTAAAAACATTGTTAAAGCTGGCTTAGCTGAAAAATGCGAAATTGAATTAGCTTATGCAATTGGTAGAGCTCAACCTGTATCTGTTTTAGTTGATACTTTTGACACTGGAAAAATTAGCGACGAAGAATTATCAAAAATTGTTTCTGAAACATTTGATTTAAGACCAGCTGCAATTATTAAACAATTTGATTTAAGAAATTTACCATCTAAAAATGGTGGTAAATTCTATCAAAAACTTGCTGCTTATGGTCATGTTGGTCGTGAAGACTTCTTTGTTCCTTGGGAGCAAACTGATATGGC
>JAZUSV010000262.1:0-6019 GCA_045606885.1 Candidatus Gastranaerophilales bacterium
CAAGAGTTGCTTGATGAATATGAAGCTGAAGATGAATAAAGCCATTATTCTTTTGTCTGGCGGTTTGGATAGTTTCGTAGCGCTAGATATTGCCTCTAAAAAATATGATATTGTTTTAGCTCTGACCTTTGATTATGGTCAAAAAGCTTTTAGGGAAGAAAAGAAGGCTGCTGGTTTAATTTGTAAAAAGTATAATATTGAACAAAAAATTATCAAATTACCTTTTTTGAAAGAAATCACAAATAATTCATTGGTTTGTGAAGAAAAAAATGACTATGATGAACTAAAATCTGTTTGGGTGCCAAATCGTAATGGCTTGTTTTTAAACGTTGCAGCAAGTTTTTGCGACAGTTTGAATATTGATTATATTATTTTTGGGGCAAACAAGGAAGAAAGTGGAAAGTTTAGCGATAATCGAGCTGAATATGTTGATAATATTAATGAATGTTTTTCTTTTTCAACGCTTAAACATCCAAAAGTTATTGCGCCATGTGCTGGCATGAATAAAATTGATTTAGTAAACTATATGATAGATAACAATTTGTCTTTTGAATTAATAAAAAGTTGTTATCAAAATTTTAAAAATACAAATAAAAAGCACTGCAAAACATGCATGTCGTGTAAGTTGTTGTATAATGCTATTGTAAGTAGTAAAAAACCTGAAATTGTTAAGGATATTTTTTAATGAATACTTTGTTTATTGATGAAGAAATTAAATATATTGGTTCTCAACTTTCACCACATTGGATTTATCGCAATTATCATCTTATGGGTGATAGTGTTGTTTCGTTTATCGGCGAAGTTGATGTTAAATTGTCTGAAATGGTTGATATCGAAGATGTAATTAATAATGAACCAATTTATTCTAAAAAAATGGTTAATTTTATAATTGAAAAATTTAACTCTTCTTTAGAGGAAATGGTTTGGGTTCAAAGACTTTTTATTTCAATTATTAAAGAGGTGTTGGAAAGTTATAATGTAAAAGTTGTAAGAGATGGAGATGATTTATTTTACGATAATCGCAAATTGTCAGTTTCAATTGCAACGAAATCAATTACTTCTTGCCTTATACATACTGCTTTGAATATAATAAAAGAAGGTGCACCAATTAATGCATCTGACTTAAGTGAAATGGGAATTAAGGATGTTAAAAAGTTTGCTATTGAGGTAATGGACAAATTTAGCGAAGAAACAAAGTCTATTAAACTAGCAACTTATAAAGTTCGAGGTGTAGTAGAATAATGAATTTTGATTCATCAGAATATTTTGCATATAAAAAGAACAAGCTTAAAAACGAGTTGAAAGAAATGAAAAAGCCAATTTCTAGACTTAGTTTTATATGCCAACTTTTTATTGGTGCATTTGTTGTGATGTTTATTATTGTTGCTTTTACTATTATGAAATATTCATCAAAAATGGATATTGAATATACCAAAGGCGAGCTGCAACTTGCACAAGGTAACGTTAATAATATCGTTGGATATAATTCAAGTCCTGATGAAGACCAGCAAAGAAGAATTGACAATAGATTAATTTTAATCCAGCAAGAAGAAAATGCGCCAAGTGAAGCAAGAATTGTCAATAAACCAAAAGCGCATTTAGAAGTTATTGACCCAACCCATGTTGAAAAAAACAAGAAATTAGATAAACTTGAAAAACAAAAAAAATTAAAAGAAAAAAACGAAGCATCTTCATCCAAATTGACTGCAATCATTGAAGAAGTTAAGTTGCAAAAGAAAATACCTGTTGAACAATCTGTAATAGATGACAATGTAACTATTATGTCTAAAGTTTTGGTTGGTAGATATTCTACTTTTGAAGAGGCACAAAAAGTTCAGGTGCAAATAAAAGCAAAAGCTCCAAAATTACAACCATTTGTGAGAAAAGTTGGCAATGTGTTTAGTGTTCAAATGGGTTCATATCAAGACTTTGCGCAAGCAAAATTGCACGCTCAAAAGCTCAGCGCAACAGGTTTAGATGTTTGGATTTACCAACAGTAATTATTCGGGTTGTTTTATTCTTGCTGGATTGCCACGCTAACACTCGCAATGACAGATTAAGGATGAATAAAGAGAAAATAAAAAAGATTCTTTGGACTATGCCCCCGCAATGACGAAATAAAATTATATATCACAGTTTGTCACTGTGGTAGCCTAGCCTAATATTAAAAAAGCACTTGATTAACTCAAGTGCTTTTTATTTTTATCTAACTGTGAAATCTATTCTTCGTCTTCGTCATCTGAATAGCTTCCGTCTGCTGCTGCAGCAAGGTCAACTTTTGCAGCCGCTGACATAATGCTTGATGTTTGGTCAACTGTGTTGTCTGAAACTTTAGAAGTTTTAGAGATTTCAACTTGTTCTCTTGGAAGTTTGATGATGTTGATGTATGAATCAATGTTGTCTTCTTCTGGTTCAACATCTGGAACTTCAGGACATCTTTCTTCTACGTCAACTTTAACATCTACATCTACTTTTGTATCTGTTTCAACTTTAGTGTCAGTAGTTGTTTTGTCGTAAACAAGGATGAAATCGCTTGGGTTGCCATCATTGTCGAATTTGATTGTATGTTTTTTATCTGTAGTTTCAGTTGTAGTTGTTGTAGTGTTTGTAGTTGTTGTAGTAGTTGTTGTTGTAGTTGTTGTTTTGTTGTCTTCTTCTAATACATCTACGTCAACTTGAACATCTACATCTGTTTTAACATCTTTATCAATTACTTTTGAAGTAGAATCGTAGTTCTTTTCGTAGCCAAAGCCGTTTGGTTCTGGATCGTAACCTTTGTTAGGGTCTAAGTTAAATCCACCTTGGTCTTTAACTGTGATTGTTGGCATACCACCATCTTTAGTGTCTTTACCAGCAATGATTTTGTTGCTTTCAGATAATGTTAATTTATCTGTGTAAATATTTGTAATGGCAACTTTGCCGTCTGCACCGTGAAGATGTACTTCAGGTCCTTCGCCTTTGTCGATTTGACCATCCCAAGAATCGTTTTGAGCTGTTAAGTCAAGACCAGCATTAGCATTGTCAGCATTTTTAACTGTTAAAGTGATACTACCATTGTCATTATTTTTTGGAGTTGTTTTGTCAACTTTTGTATTAACAATAAGTTTTGTTTTGTTGATATCTAAAACAGTGTCTTTTACTGTTTTGTCTGTTACTTTGCCGTCAAAATCAACGCTTTGTGGGAATGTTTTAACTTGAGCGTTAACATCAGCATCTGCAGTTCCTGTAACGTCTTTTGTTGTTACGTTACCTTTAGCGCTGATTTTTGTTACTGTGTCTTTTGAATCAGCTGTGGCTGATTTGATTGTTAAGTTGTTCATAATTACATCGCCACCAGCTTCAGTTGTTGTGATGTTATTTTTTGGAGCTTTTAGTGATGAATTTACAAATTGAATATCGCCTTTTGTTGTGAAGTTATTTTCTTTGCCTGCATTGAAATCAACATTTACTGCTTTTAAAGAGTCAGCGCTTGTAAAGTTGTTGTTTCCTGCTGCATTGAATGATAATCTTTCACCGTATTCAACAATTGGCATAGTTGTTTTTTCTGCGTTAATATCACCATTTAGCGAAGTAAAGTTAACGTTTTTACCGCCTTTTATTGCAACAGAATTGTCAATGTTAATATCTTTTGCGCCTTGAGCGCCAAATGTGATAGTTTCGTATGCTTTAACGTTAACGTCTCTGCCTGCAACAATATTTGAGTTATCTTTAATGTTAACTTTGCCTTTTGTTGCGGTAATGTTTACATCTTCGCTAGTTGTTTTAAAGCTAGATTTATTGATGTCTACATTGCCTTTATCTGCAACTAGATTGATATTTTTATTAGCTTTAACATTTGTATTATTTTTAGCAATAACATTCTTTTGAGTTGACTTAACTGTTAAGTTGTTAGCGTCTGCTGGAGTAATTGTTGTATTGTATTTAACTGCGCCAGCTGTTTTGTCATCAACCAAAGTTCCGTCAGCATTTTTGTCGAATTTTAATTCGTATGCTGCAACTTTCATTGTTGCGTTGTCCATTATAAAGTCGCCGTTAGTTTCTAATGTTACGTCACGAGAAACTTTTCCTGCGTCTGTTAATGGAGAGAAGGTTGTATTGTTTGCAACAGTTACGTTGTTTGTACCTGTTGTGTCATCGTTGTAGAATTTAATTTCTTTATATACTAATGAAGCGTTATCAAGTTTTGAATTTTGACCTTGAATTGATAATTTGTCGCCTGCAATAAATAAAGATTGATTTTTGCCTGTTGAATCTAAATCGCTTGAAATGATAACGTTTCCAGCTAATGTATTGTCTGTGTATACTGATTTAACATCAATATTTCCTGTTGATTCAACAACTGTATTGTGTGCTTCAACGCCTTTTGAGCCTGAAAGTTTAACATTTTTAATTTTTGATGAATCAACTGTATTTTTAGCTTGAATTAATGAATCATTAGTTTTAACTTTGCCTGCTGCTACTGCGCTAACGTCGCCTTTAGAAATAACTTTTGTGTTATCAATTTTAACGTCGCCATCATAAGCATACATTCTAACAGCACCAGCATTTGTATCTTTTGGAGTGCCATCTTTAGCGCCTGCTGAGATTACTAATGAATCTTTAACTGTTAAGTTTTTGCCTGCTGATAAGAATACTTCACCACCGTTTTGGTTTTCTGTAGTGTATGTTTTTCCATCTTTTTCAACAGAAGAATTTAGTGATTCTAGACGAGAATTGTCAACTAAAACATCGTGTGAGCCAACAATCATAATGTCGCCGTTTTCTTTATTAACAAGTTTTGTACCTTTAATAATTGAATTAGCGATTTTAACGTTAGAACCTGCTGCATTTGATTTGTTAACAATATGAACATCGCCAGATTTAATAGCTGTTTGTGTTTTGTCTAAGCCTTTGTTGTCGATATCGATTGTTCTAACAACATCTGTTTTTGTATCTTCGTCAACAGTGTATGTGTCAGCGTATCCATTTGCTAAATATCCAAATGTTACACCGTCTGCTGTAATCAATCTTACGTTAGAGAAAGATTGATTATTACTGCTTGTAATATAGTTAAAGTTTTCACCTGTTCTAATTAACGAATCTTTGTATTTGATGTTGTCTGAAACAATTGCAACAGATTTATTTGGATTTGCGTTTGAAATGCTGCCGTCTTCGTTAAAGTGTGCAAAAGTTGTTCCATCTAGGATGATTTCTGTTTCACCTGGATTATATTTTATTCCAGCTTTTTTGAAAGCTTCTGTGTAATTTGAGTCAAATTTAATATTGCCTTTGTTTCTGCCTTCGCCGTTAACAGAAGCCCAAGGAGATAGTTTATTTAGCGTACCTGATTGGTATTTTGCTAATTCAGCTTCAGACATGTCTTTAAGGTTTTTAGCGCCTTGGAAATCAAAAGTGGATGCAGTGAAAGAGTTTAGGTCAACAGTAGAACCTGGACCAAACATAATACCTGCTGGGTTGATTAAAATAACATTGCTGGTTGCTGCAAACGATGTACATGTTCCGCCACCAACGCATGAATTTGTAACTTTACCTAAAATTTCTGATGAATTTCCACCTAATACACGGTTAAGTATTGTTTGTGACAGACCTGAAAAACCAAAGTTTAAGTGTTCTTTAGCACCTACGTTAAAGTCTCTCCAATCAACTTGTCCTACTGCACCGTTTCCACCAATAATATCTACATCAGTTCTGCTGCCTGATGATGTGATATTCATGTTGTCTGTTTTTCCTATTACATCAGCCTCAGTAACAGCAAATGTTGCCGCACTAGACAATGAGACAAAAGCCAACATTGCGGTAAACGCTGTTAATTTTTTCTTAAATTGACTCATTTATATGTTCCCTTTCGTAAAAAAAATAGTCGATTCCATATGCCTATACATGATATAAAAACCACATGAAAAGATATTTTTTTCAGATATATTACTCAACGTTACAAAAATTTACATAAAAAATTATGCTTTTGATTATTTTACCAAGAAAAAAATCAATTCTCAATTTGATATAAGGTATATATAAG
>JAZUSV010000263.1:0-5330 GCA_045606885.1 Candidatus Gastranaerophilales bacterium
ACGAAAAAGAACTTGAAAATTTGAACGATACCTTAGGTGAAATACAAACAAGTATTTCAATGATAAACACAAAAATTAATACACTTAGCAATAACAACATTCTTGATATTGAAAAAATTTTAGAGCACCACAGTATGCTTAATTTAAATCTAAAAAATATTCAAGAAAAATTAAACAAAATAGAAAAAGAATACAACGACACAAATATTGAATTAAACCAATTAACTTCAAAAATTAAATTAATCGAACAGCAAATTACACAGTATAAGAATATAGAAATTTCTCAAGCAACTGCAATTAAAGAAAAACTAGACGAATTTGAAAGTAAAATTATTATAATCAACAAAAACACAGAAGAAATTTTGGCAAGAAAAGGAATAAACACAAAAACTTTTGATGAAATAACCAAGAAAAACAACGAATTTAAGCAAACATTGCAAGAATATACAAATTTGAAAATTCTTTCGGATTGCGCAAATGGAACCCTAAAAGGAAAAGCCAGAATTCCTTTTGAACAATACATTCAAGCGTATTATCTTGACTTAGTTTTAATTGAAGCAAATAAAAGATTAAAAATAATGACGCAAAATCAGTTCCAATTGCTAAGAAAAAAAGATATTACTTCAATGCAATCAAAGTCAGGACTAGACTTAGAAGTAATGGATTTTCATACTTTCAAAAAAAGAAGCACAAAAACACTATCAGGTGGTGAATCTTTCAAAGCTGCTCTTGCCTTAGCTCTTGGTTTAGCAGATTGCATATCAAACATATCAGGAGCAATTAATATAGATTCTTTATTTATTGATGAAGGTTTTGGTTCACTCGACAATGAATCTTTAGAGCTTGCAATGGATGTAATATTTAATTTGTCATCCAACAATCGTTTAATTGGGATAATTTCCCATGTTGAAGATTTAAAAACAAAAATTGAAAACATTATAACCGTTCACAAAAGTGAAAACGGTTCAACAATTGAATATAATTTTTAATTTATGCTTATGTTAAAATTAAACAAGCGGAGGAAATATGAAAAACATAACAAAAATTACCGAAGATTTATATTATATAGGTGTATCAGATAGAAAATTAAACTTATTTGAAGCTGTTTATCCAATTAAGGATGGTGTTAGCTACAACTCATATTTTTTGGATGATGAAAAAACTGTTTTATTTGACACAGTTGATAAACACTGTGAAGCCCAATTTTTTGAAAATCTTGAAGCGGTTTTATCTGGTAGAAACCTAGATTATTTTATAATTAACCACCTAGAGCCTGACCATAGCGCACTAATTCAAAAAGTTCTTGAAAAATATAGCGAAGTTAAAATTGTTTGCAATGCAAAAACAAAACAAATGATATATCAATTTTTTGAATTTAAAAACGACATTGAAAACAATTTTCATATCGTAAAAGAAGGTAGCATTCTTTCTACAGGTAACCACGAATACACTTTTGTTATGGCTCCTATGGTGCATTGGCCAGAAGTTATGGTAACTTACGATATTACAGATAAAATATTATTTTCAGCAGATGCCTTTGGCTCTTTTGGAGCACTAAACGGCAACATTTTTGATTACGAAGTAGATTTTAAATCAAAATTAGACGAATATAGAAGATACTATACAAACATTGTTGGAAAATATGGTGCGCAAGTTACCAACTTATTAAGCAAAGCAAAAAATCTTGATATAAGAATGATTTGCCCTCTTCATAGTTTAATTATTAAAGAAAATATTGATTTATTATTTGATTATTATTTACTTTGGGCAAATTACGAACCAGAATTAAATTCTGTTATGATAGCATACGCTAGTGTTTATGGCGGAACTCAAAATGCAGCAGAGGTATTAGCATCTAAACTAGCGCAAAAAGGAATAAAAAATATAAAAATGTATGACGTTTCAACAACTCATCATTCTTTTATCCTTGCAGATGCTTTCAAATATTCTCATATTGTTATAGCAAGTCCAACATATAACAACGGAATATTTGTTAAAATGGAACAGCTTTTATCAGATTTTGTTTCACATAATCTTCAAAACCGCACTTTTGCCATTATTGAAAACGGTTCTTGGGCTTGCAATTGTGGTGAAAATATCAAGAAAATGCTTGAAACCCTAAAAGGCTCAAAATTTATTGAAAACAAAATAACTATTAAGTCTTCTCTCAAATCTAATCAAGAAAAAGAGTTAGACAATTTAGCAGATGTAATAGCACAACAGTTTTAAAAAAGGGGCTTTAAAGCCCCTTTAGTTATTTATTAGCATTTGTAATTGCTTTTCTTGAAATCTTAGAAATTCCCGTTCTTGGTAGTGGTTCAAAAGTCACATCAACATTTGTTGGACGCTTATATTGAGATAATTCTAAGGATAATTTTTTAACTTCTGCTTTGACAAGTGCTCTTAATTCTTCACCATCGTATTTGTCAATATTATTTTTACCTGGATAGATTTTTGCAACGATTTCTTCGGTTCCTTGTTTTGCGCCTTGTTTTTTAAGCTCAGAATAAACAATAATTTCTTCGATTAAATCGCTCTTGCTTAAAACCGCTTCCACTTCTTCAGGAAATACCTTTTTACCGCCTGATAAAACAATCATGTTTTTAATTCGACCCGTAATATATATAAATCCTTGTTTTGAAATTCTTGCAATGTCACCTGTTTTAAGCCAACCATCCTCTGTCATTACTTCGCTTGTTAATTCAGGTTTATTATAATAACCTTTCATAACGTTATCACCTTTAACTTGAAGTTCTTGAGTTTTAAAATCAACTCTTACCTTTACGTTTGGAAGCGCCTTTCCAACAGAACCAAGACGTCTGTGACCTTTATAATTCATAGAGACAACAGGACTTGCTTCAGACAAACCATACGCCTCATAAACATCCACACCAATTGTTTCAAAAAATCTTCCTACTTCATATTCCAATGGTGCGCCACCAGACATGAAGCCTTTGAATTTTGGACCAAATTTTCTTCTAATTTCTCCAAAGAAGAGCTTTGAAACATAAGGATTGTTGAGTGCATACGCAATTGTATATTTCAATTTATAAAATCTACTCTAGAATGGACCGTATTGTTTAATTTCAGTTTCCAAAGTTGATTTCAAAAGTTTTAAAAACGATGGAACAGTCGCCATAAAAGATATTTTTTTACTATTCATAATAGATAAAATATCTTTTGGTTTTAAACTGTGTGAATAATAAATTGTCGCACCTTTATTTAAAGACGACATGAAGCCAACAGAAATTTCATACAAATGATTCATTGGTAAAAACGACAACAATGAATCATTAGAATTAATATTGAAGCGCTTGCCAATTGCGATAACTTGAGAAAGCATATTTCTATATGTTATTTCAACGCCTTTTGGATTGCCTGTTGTACCAGATGTATAACAAATTATTGCAGTTTCATCCAATCTTTTATGACGCCATTTTTCGTCAGTTGTTTCAAGAGCATATAAATTAGGGAATTCTCCTTCAGATTTTTTACCATCTATAACGATAATTAATTCTACAGAAGAAATTATTTCTTTTAATTTTTTGGCAGTTTCCAAATATGCTTCAGAAGTTAATATCACTCTTGGTAAACAATCGGATAAAATATGCTCATATTCATGGATTGTCAATTTTACGTCCAAAGGGACAATTGTTAAACCAGCCAAAACAGAACCAAAAATCGCAGCTCCAAATTCTGGTCTTGATTCAGAAATAATTGCAGCTTTATCCCCTTTGTTCATTCCTGATTTTATTAAAAAACTGCCAACTTTTCTTGATAAAACACTTAATCCTTTATATGTTAACTCTGCCCAGCCAAGACTTGTTCTTGTGCCAAGAGCAACGTTGTTTTCCATCTCTTTAGTTCTTTGGTCTAAAAAAGATAATAAGTTTACATTTTTCATGTAGTTCTCCTCTTTTTCCAAATTACATTATATAATAATTTTTTAAAAAATAATTTAAATATTTGTAAATTTATAAAAATGTTGATGTTATAATCATATCAATTAGGAGTAAAAATATGATTGAAATGAGAGTAATGGGAATTGCATTGGACACTCGCACAGGTTCACCAATCGTAGTTCTTAACGATAAAGATAACAGAAAAGCACTTCCAATTTGGATAGGTTCAGCAGAAGCTAGTGCAATTATAAGAAAAATTGAAAACATCAACTCATCAAGACCAATGACTCACGATTTGTTTTTGCAAATTGCTGAGCAATCAGAATATCAAATTGCAAGAGTCGAAATAAACGATGTTGATGATTCAACTTATTTTGCAACAATATATATGTTTAACGCTGACTTGCAAAAAGAATTACAAATTGATTCTCGTCCTTCTGATGCTATTGCAATTGCACTTCGTGCAGATGTACCAATTTATGTAACAGATAACGTACTAGCAACAGGTCTTGTTTCAACAGATGTTGAAAAAGACGAACAAGAAGCGGCAGAGTTTAAAAACTTTATCCAAGACATCAAACCTTCGGATTTTGAAAAATTACTCAAAAAGAACTTTGAGTCTGATCAATAAATTCCATTTTGAAGAATCAAAAGTCATGGATTCTCTTAAATATTTCTTTTTAAGAGTGCTTAAACCAATCGAATAAAATGTTTTATTATTTTTATTTTCCATGGTATTTTATTAATGTAAATTTTAAAAAAGGCAACAAAAATGACAAAAATTACAAAAGATATGGGCATTATGGACATCGTTACACAACATCCTGAAACTCTTGAAGTTTTTGCAAGATATGGCATGGGTTGTATTGGATGTGCAGCAGCAAGATTTGAAAACCTTGAAGCAGGTGCAAAAGTTCACGGAATTGATGTTGACGAAATGGTTGCATCAATGAACGAAATTTTAGAAAAAAATAACTAGACAATAAAAAATGTTTATTGTATTATAAACAAGCACTCAATCATAGTGCATTGACAATTAAACGTTTTGCCCTGGTGGTGGAATCGGTAGACACGTCGGACTTAAAATCCGATGAGGCTAATAACTTCGTGCCAGTTCAAGTCTGGCCCAGGGCACCATTTAAACTCCCGAAAGGGAGTTTTTGTTTTACCAGACTTTCACTTACGCATCTCTAAGGCTAAAGCCAAGAGCTGCGGTTTAGCGAGCACAGTATCAATAGTTATCGTTGCTCGATAACCTCGCAAATAACTATCGACAAGTCTGGCGAGAGCGACCATTTAAACTCCCGAAAGGGAGTTTTTATTTTACCAGACTTTCACTTACATATCCTAAAACAAATCATTTTTGATTTTTAAAACTCATCTTTTCAAATAGCTTTTTATCTAATTATAAAATTTGAATTAGCATGC